>JANXVN010000172.1 GCA_025351645.1 Ferruginibacter sp. | reverse complement strand
TAGTTTATAAATATATTATACACATATAAATTTAATTTTATAAGATTTAAAATTCTCTAAAAAAAAATTTATAAAATTTGACAGAAACTTCTAAAATATATTTTTGGTATTTTGTATTTTAAAAATACTCTTAAAGAGTATGTATTTCTGGCAAATAATTTTAATTGTATTCTTAGTTATGTTTTTTAAAAATTAATGTTCCTTCTTAGCTGTTTAATTTACCTTTTCCACATTATTTTAACCTCCATTATATAAAATTATTTAGTGTCTATCTGTAGTACTCCCGATACCACTCGTTTTCACCAAAAATATTAGGTAATACTTCATCCAGCCCCATTACTGTAGTATGGTTAAAACGATAATAGCAAATCCATATGAAAACCTAAAAATTTTCTATCATACTAATTGAATCAATACTTTTATTGCCATTGCTTTTAGGTAAGCTCAGCTTAGTAAGTTTTTTGCTTATGCCCGTCTTGTCTATCAATATTTTCATCTCTTGCATACCGCACCAAGGGGTGCCTTGTTCTCGCTATAATCTTGTTTTATACGCATTTGTGTGAAAATAGGGCAGATAGGCAAAATTATCAAACTGCAAAATTTGGGTTAAAAACGAAACGGCTCATAAATGAGCCGTTTCGTTTTTTATTGGTATGCTTAATATAATAAATCAAATCATTTTACAGATTTATTTTAAAATAAGTAATATACCAGTCTATAAAATTATTAACACCTTCTTGGATAGATACTTTTGGCTGATAATTGAATTTTTTTTGTAAGGGAGATACATCGGCATAAGTTTTAAACACATCACCGGGTTGCATCGGCATCAATATTTGTTCTGCCTTTTTACCAAGTTTTTTTTCTATTGCCGCAATAAAATCAGTAAGTTTCACAGGAATGCTATTCCCAATATTATATAAACGATATGGTGCTTTTGAAGTTGAAGGCTCGGGTACTAACCCATCCCACGCTGTATTACCAACTGCAGGGTTTTTAACTACCAATAATACTCCATTTATAATATCATCAATATAAGTAAAGTCACGTTCCATTTCACCGTTATTGAACACCTCAATTGGTTCTCCATCAATGATGGCTTTAGTAAATAAAAACATGGCCATATCAGGCCTTCCCCAGGGGCCATACACTGTAAAAAATCGTAATGCAGTAGTAGGTAGTTGATATAAATGGCTATAAACATGTGCCATCAATTCATTGCTTTTTTTAGTAGCTGCGTAAAGGCTGATAGGATGGTCAACGGTATGATTGGTATTGAATGGAATTATTTCATTTAAACCATACACACTACTACTACTTGCATATACAAAATTTTTAATTTTATACTGTCGGCAACACTCTAATAAATTAGCAAAACCAACAATATTACTATCAATATATGCTGAAGGATTAGTGATACTATATCTTACGCCGGCTTGGGCAGCAAGGTTAACCACTACATCAAATTGTTGATGGCTAAATAACTGCTCTACATTTTCTTTATCTTCTAATTTTAACTGAATAAAGGAATAAGCTATATTAAGAGAACTTTTTACTACTTTATTATATTCGACCTCAGATTTTATAATTCCCGCATTAAAAAGCCTGTCATATTTTAAGCTTGTTGCGTAATAATCATTTATAGAATCTAATCCAACAACTGTAAAACCTTCCTTTATTAATTTATTCACTAAATGGAAGCCAATAAACCCCGCTGCCCCGGTCACTAATATTTTCATAAAGTATTTAAAAAAAGGTTATAAATTAATTAAAGTTGCGTGAAAGATTTTCAACAATTACTCAGGTTTTGTAGAACTTTTTTTATCAAAAGCATTGATGTTAGAAACCGTATTTTCTATATTTCCTTTTGATGAAGCACCAAACAGTATAGATTCAATATTGGGCAATCCACACACGTATTCAATGGCCTCTTTAGGGGCTATCGCTCCCCCGCCTAATACCTGCATTGCTACAGCCCTAAATTTTTTTGTTTTTAAAGTTTGCTCGTAAATTTCTTTACCGCCCGACATTCGGAACCCTGCTTTGTTGATTGAAGCGCAAATAATAGGGTTATCTATTCCTGCTGCTGATAAAACTTCTAATAATTTAGGCATGTTCATGGTAATAAAACCTGCCTCTGCATTGTACTTCCTTTTTATATATGCATGAAAGGCAGCTAACATATCGTAAGCCCTTAAGCCTAATAAAAGATCCGTAATAACATTTTGCAAAAAGATTACTGGTGTATCAATTCCCTTGAACATTTTCATTTCGGCATCTATCATCAGTTCCATAATAGATTCGTAATCCTTAGATAAATAAGCCATGCCACCCTTAAATATGGAACCCAAAAAATTACCTGGTACATATTGCTTTAACGTTCCTGCAATGCCTAACTCGGTTACAGCATTGGCATATTTGTGCGCATAAGGCATACAAGGAAATATCTTAAAATTTTTATATTTTTCAGGGTTGGCCCTTATAATGTCGCAAATGTTGATGATCCTATCATGTGTAGTACACATAAAAGTATTGATGCCGGCACCGATTGCATCATCCAATACTTTTATAATAGCACTATCATCTTTAAATTTTATAGATTGTTCCCGGGATTTGCTATCAGATATATGATTTACCGCAAAAAACTGATTATCTCCAAAAAGAATTCTTTCCATGCTTTTATTTTGAACTTTGTTTAATGATAGAAATGGCTTTATCTGTATTGGCTGCGCTGGCAAAATTGTTAATAATGTTAGGCACTTCCCTATTTGCAGCTTTTACAAAATAATCCAATTGGGCAGAATACTCCTCCCCCCTTAAATAAAAATCAAC
>JANXVN010000166.1 GCA_025351645.1 Ferruginibacter sp. | reverse complement strand
CAACAGGCGTAACTACTGCTTTAAGTGGCGGCCCATTGAAAAACCCTGCAAGCCCTGCCAATAATATTGATATAAATGGAGTTGGGTTAAATAATGCAGATGGATATTTGTACGGCATGAACCCGGGCGTTACAGCCACGCCTGATTTTTACAGGATGGGCAGTAATTATAGCATTGAACAAATTGGTGTACTACTTACACCACCTTCTAGCTTTAACGGTACTTCATCGGTTACAGGTATTGTAAACTCAGGGGCGGGCGGTTTTGATAATTTAGGCAATTATTATTTTACAGCATTAACAGGCGTAATTAAATTGGCTTCACCTCTTGCAAATTCTACTTTTGTATATTGGCAAACTGACAAATATAGCATGCTTACCTGCCGTTATTAGAACGTTAACCCCAACATATACAAAAATTGATTTTAGTGCAATTACCTGCAGCGATTATTATACTTCTATTAAAGCTGAAGTACGCCAAACCAAAGCACAAAACACTGGCTTAAGCGGCCTTGCTTACAGCGCCGCTGATGGTAACTTGTACACTTATGTTAGCTTTGAATCTCCTGCTGGTTCTGGCGTATTTAAAGGGCAGCTTTTAAAAGTTAACCCGGCAACTGGCGTGGTTAGCTGCTACCCTTCTTCGGTACTGGCTTTTGCCAGTGCAGCCTACGAAACCTCAGGCGTATTGATTGCTGCAAATGGTGATATTGAAGTATTATTTACTGATGGCAGTATTTATAAAACGGTGGCTAGTTCTCCGGGTGTTTACACTGGTGCTATCACATTGCTTAATTCAGCAAGCATCCCTTACCAATTGCGTGGCGACCTTGCTGGTTGCGGTACCACAATAGTGCCGATTGTGCCTTTTTCAAGCTGTGTAACAATAGCAATTGCAAGAACTGGTACTAATAATTACAATAATGAGGCAGTTAGTTTTTACAACCTTAATATTACAACAGGCTCAACTACAAAAATAGATGGAGGCCCTTTAAAAACCCGGCAAATACGGCTAATAATTTGGACAAAAATGGCGTTGGCTATAACGTTACCAATGGATTCTTATACGGCATGAACCCTGCTGCTACAACAACACCTAAATTTTATAAGATGGGTAGTAATTATGCAGTTGAACAAGTAGGCGTGCTTCCTGCACCTGAACCAGCGTCTCCTAACAACCTGTGAATTGTAAATTCGGCTGCGGGAGAATTTGACAATTTAGGCAACTATTATTTTACTGCTACTACAGGTGTTGTAAACTTTGCTTCACCTTTATCTCTGTAACTTTTGTAGGCTTTGGCGCAACAGAAGTTGATTGTAAAGTTAACTACCGCTGGGACGTAGAATTGGAAATAAATGTAGCAAGGTATGAACTACAACTATTGAACAATACAGGTGCCTTTAATACTGTTGCCCAGGTTACAACTACAAACAGCCCATTGAAACATTCCTATTCTGCTCTTCTGCCTATTAATGGCAAAACAATGACAGCGAGGGTAAAACAAATTGATTTTGATGGCCGTTTTACTTTTTCTAACACTGTAGCTTTACGAACTGTATGTGAAAAGACAAACACTTGCACCATTGTTAACAATGCAGCTATTACAAATCAGGTACAGGTTAAATGGAAAAACTTCATAAATACTGAAAATGTTGCAGTGGCTGTTTACAATGCTTATGGCGCGCAGGTATCAAAACAAAATGTGGTATAGTAACTGCTTTTACGGATACTACTTCAATACCGCAGAACAATCTTGCATCAGGTACTTATTTCCTTACAGCATTATCTGCGTCAGGTGAAAAGTATCCAGCGGGCTTTATCAAAAAATAATTTAAGTACCTTAAACCCTATAACGAAAAAAGCGCTCCGGTAATTACCGGGCGCTTTTTCTTTTAATTTCTATAAAAAATTAATCTACTCTAATTTCTTGTTTGAGTGCCATAATCTTTTACAGCGGTTATTATAGGTTGTTGTTTTGTCCTTATCACGTTAAAAAAAATCGTTACTTACAATTTAGACGGACAGAACGGTATGTTACTTTAAACTGCTTAAAGTTATTTTTAAAATTTGTTTAAAAGGACGATGACTTATGGACTTAGAAAGTGAAAGTATAGCGTTTAAAATGGTGTATTGCATTTGAATACTACCCATGCTATGTAGAAAAAGATGATTGAAAACATAGGTACAATAGTGCGACGTCCGCCCGGCTGCCATTCGGACGGGCCTATGAAGCTCAATATGGCTACTGTATTGACCGGCACAACAAAAAAACTTTTTAAAAATTAAAACCTTATAACCAAAAATCAATTGTATAGCAACTGTAGATTGAGTTAATCCAATCATAAAAATTTTGGTTAATCTTTTAATTTAGCAATGCTGTGTTAGTAAATGGGTTTAGTTGATACCGTAAGTAATAGTAGCATAATACATACCACCCACAGCCGGGCTACCCAAAAAAGAATAGTAATAATGGTTTAATAAATTGCTTGCGCCAACCTTTATACTACTATGTAAAGGTTTTACATTATAAGTAAGCTGCGCATCTACCGTACTGTAGGCGGCAATATTGCCGCTGGCTAAAAAAGATGCCCAATAGTAAGCTGTTTGCCACTTGTACACTATTCCGGCATCTACATTTTTTAAAATATTTTGTTTAGATAAAGATAGGTTAGCAATCCACTTAGGCGCATTGAAGCCATCTTCCAGCCCATCTTCATTTTCTGAATTTTTAAGTTTTGAAAAGGTAGTATTAGCGCCTGCCACCAAGTTTTTAGCAAAACGGTACTGAACGCCCGCGCTAAAGCCATAATTGTAAATGATTGATTTAGAATTAGTCCACATGCGGTATTGGTTCTGGCTCGTTTTATCGTATAAAGCAAAAGGGATAGAATCTGCAATTTGTGTTTTAGGTACGTTCATATTTGCCTGCGCTATAAAATTATTATAGCGGTTAAAATATACTTCGGTATTGATATACAAATTACCTTCAAAAAATATCCCTTTATATCCGCCTTCTATAGATTGTACATGCTCGGGATTTATATAGGTGTACGGGTTTTTTTTGAGGAGGTTTTTATTGTTAGTAATAGCCTGGTTTTTAGTAAGCCCATTTTTATTAATATCGTTTAAAACGGCAGACTGGAATACAGTAACAGAGTTTGCCTGCCAGGCGTTTTCAAAGATGCCGCTAGACATTACAGGCAAGCCCCCTACTCTTTTTACACCGCCACTATTTACGTTAGAGTACGCTTCAAAAATACTGGGGAACCGATAGCCGCTTTGAAAAGATACTCTAAAATTATGCTTGGCTGTGGGGCTATATACCGCAGTAAAACGGGGGTTCCATTTTAAGGAAAAATAATCATTTTTATCTGCCCGTATGATGGCGCCAAGCTTTAATTTTTTACCTAGCAATGTTTTAGTTACTGAAATAAAACCGCCAGTTTTTGAATAATGGATATTACTATACGCTTTATTTGCAACAGGATTTATAAAATAATTTCCATCGGCAACTACAATGTATGTCCTTGTATCTAAGCCAGTCAATATTTCAATACCGGCAGTTTTTTTGAGTGATAATAAATATACTTCTGTAAGGTTTATCTGCACATCAGCCTGTATAAAACTTGCCTTTACACGAAGAGCGGCGCCGCTATCCCAATTATTGATATCCTGTAATTTTTTTAAGCGGCTGTTAAAGGCTTGTGTGCCGGGCAAAAACCGATCCTGGTCTGCAAAACTGCGTGCCGTATGATGAGCCGCAGCAACGGTTTCGCCGTTTTGTGTGGCCTGGTTAAAACTTTTGGTATAATCTGCATACCAGGCATTGTCTGGCTTAAAGCTACGGTCAATATTTTCTGCCATAGAGCGCAGGTTGTAAGACTTGCCGGTATTTTCATTATTGAGGTAAAGCTTTGCATCAGTAGAAGGCGAATGCAGTTGCAACCCGTGTTGCTGTATAAAATAATCCTGCAGGCGAAAACGATTAGCACGCTGGTACACGTTATCGATATCTGTAAAATGATAGGCATAAGAAATAGTAATATTAGGTAAAATTTTATAGTACAGCGCTGCATCGCCTTTTATGTTTTTGATGCCATAGCCAACTACATCTTTTTCATCGTAACCGGTGCGGCTTACCACATAACTTTTACCACCAAGGCTTATTGTTTTTCTATCGGACGATTCGTTGCCATAACTATTTACAGGGTCGGATGCAGGGTTGTTTGGATCAGTAAGGTTAGTGCTGATATTGGCATGGGGGTTAAGGTCGGTATGGTTATTAGCTATCCAATCTGTACCAGTTGTAAAAGTGCCATTTACTTTAAAGGCAAACTTTGCGGATATGGCTTTTGCCCACCGCAGGCTTGTTTCTGAAAAGATTTTTGCACCGCTGTTTGCATCACTTATATGCGTGGCGGCGGTTTTTTGCTGAATGGAAAGCCCAGTAAAAATAAAAGGATCTTTAGTAGTGATATTAGCTAAACCGTTTACGGTATTCATGCCGTAAAGAGCAGCGGCTGTACCGGGCAATATTTCTACATTATCTATATCCAAGTTTTCAGGGCCAAGCGAGCTGCCGATAGGCCCACCAATGTGCGGGGATTGTACATCCATGCCATCTACCAATTGTGCAAAACGTACATTAGTGGTGTTAGTAAAGCCCCTGGTATTTAATACCTTAAAACCAATAGATGGTGTTATCATTTGTATACCTTGTACGTTTTCCAACGCATCAAAAAATGATAGTGATGGCGAAAGCCTTATTTGTTTACTAGTTATTTTTTGCACGCTTACCGGAGAACGAAGTATAGATTCCTTAGTATGGGATGCTGATACAACCACCTCTTCAATATCTTTTAAGGCAACGGTATCAATAGTTTGTGCTATGGTTAACCCACTGCAGCCCAGGCATAAAAATGTAATAAATAATTTCATACCTATTTTTTTTAAGGGTATTGTACTTGATAAAGAGCTAGGGATTGTGAACGGTTTTATAAAGAATGGTAAAGACAAAAAGGTTAGTTGCATCTATTTACCTCAGTAAATTTTTCAATTTATCGTTATATCTTGTAAAATATAACGATAACAAATATATCCATTTTATCATTTTATAAAAAACGTTGTATAGATGGATGAGTTTTTCTTTTTCCATAGCTAAAAACGGTGAGAGCCTTTTTCGCATAGCCGTATGGTGGGTTATAAGTTCGAGAGCAGCTTTGGTAAGTGACGAGCCGCCGCCGCCCTCGCCGCAAGACTGTGTTATAACCATTGGTTCATTCCATTGGCTATTTAAATTATTGATCATGTTCCAAGCCTTTTTATAGCTCATGCCCATCTCTTTCTTTAGCAACTTTATTGATGGAGCCTGTATTGCCTATAAGTTGTAATAATTCCATCCTGCCAACGCCAAAGCATCGTTCGCCTTCATGCTCAATCTAAAGCGTTCCGGCAACAGTATAATTTTCTTTTGCCTTAAGTAGATGGTTTATTTTCTTTGCCATATTATCCGCCAATAGTTATCATGCTCCTGTTATGGATGGCCAATGCTTCCATAGTATTTAAAGCAGTTGTAAACTGTCCGCCTAGTTGTTTTGCTTTGCTTAAAATGTTTCCTTGTATCAGCGGCAGCACATCTTCACCATTCCTTAATGGGGTAAGCAGGTCTGCTTCGCCATCAGAAAAAAGACAATTTTTCAGTTTGCCATCTGCCGTTAATCTTATGCGGTTGCAGGTATCGCAAAAAGGTGATGTCATGGTGCTGATGACTGCAAATGTGCCAGTATGCCCGGCTACAGTAAAATGTTTAGCCGTATCATTTTTATCGCCTAATAATGTAACGATGGTATATTGTTTTTCTACTTCATGTAATATATCAGCGTAAGAAACCATTTTATTGCTCGTCCACCTATTGCCGTTAAAAGGCATAAATTCTATAAACCTAACTTGTATGGGTGCATGTTTCGTCCAAGCAATAAAATCATTTATTTCATGGTCGTTATAATCCTTCATTACTACCACGTTTATCTTTACTTGAAATCCTTTATTTATTAGCAATTCAATATTTGCCATTACTTGTTTAAAAAGGTCACGGCGTGTAATCAACATAAATTTATCTGCAACCAATGTATCGAGGCTAATATTTAAAGTTGTAATTTTTGCGGTTTCCAACACACTTATAAATTCGTGCAGCCTGGTGCCATTGGTAGTCATGCTAAGTTTTACGGGCAGCTTAGCTAAACGTAAAATAATATCTGCAGCATCTTTACGTACTAAAGGCTCTCCACCAGTAAGCCTTATTTTCTGTACGCCTTGTGCAACAAAAATTTTTGCCAATGCTTCAATTTCTGGTGCTTGCATAAGGCGGCTTACTGGTGTAAATGCATAATCTTCTTCAGGCATACAATAAAAGCAACGCAGGTTACAATTATCTGTAAGCGATATGCGTAGGTAGTCGTGTACCCTATTATATTTATCTGTCAACATCCTTTAATTTTTTATAATCTTCTTTAGTATCGATATCCACTTCGCCACCTTCAAATGGAATAGTTGCAAGGTCGTGATTATATTTATGTAATATTTTTTTTGCCCCTTCATCATTTTGAAGGCGCATTAATTCGTCAAAGTATTTTTTATCAAGCAATACAGGTGTACCAGCGGTACCGGCATAGGCGGCAGCAATAATACCTTTACTGCTCTGCTGATGTTTTTTTTGTAAGTTTTGCAAAAGCCCTGCGGTTATAAAAGGCTGGTCGCACACTGAGAATATGCATCCATCAAGGGCAGGATTGCTTATTAACAATTGTGATAAGCCAATTTTTATTGAGGTAGACATCCCCTGCTGCCAATTAATATTTACAGCTATGGCAATGCCTGTTTGCACCAGTTCCTTTTGCATGCTTTCTTTTTCGGCCCCAATTACAACTAATGAGTTGTTAGGCTCTACTTGTACTGCTATGCCCACTATCTTTTTTAACAGGCTTTGGTTCTTATATTGTAGCAGCTGCTTAGGCGTGCCAAGCCTTGAAGATCCACCTGCGGCTAGTATTATTAACCCGTAATTTTCCATTTTATTTTATTCTTTTTACTAAACCTAACAGTAAGCGAGCAAGTATGTTAAAGCCTTTAATTATACTTTAGATTTTATTTATTACCAAAGTTTGTGCGGTCACTATTGATGGATGGGTATTTCTTTATGCCGCAGCATTTGTGCATTCTTCCCCATTAAAACTGCTTTAATTTCTGCTACAATTGATAATGCAATTTCTTCTGCGGTTTCTGCACCAATATCCAAACCAACAGGACTATAAATATTGTTTCGTTTTTCATCCGAAACGATTATCCCTTCATTTTGTAGGCCATCATACATCCGCTGCATTTTTGTTTTTGGGCCAAGCATGCCAATGTAAGCAAAATCCTTATTTATCGATTGCTTAAGTACTTCAATATCATAATTGTAGTTGTGTGTCATTATCACTATTACTGACGTATCATCAATATTTATTGTACTTAAAGCAATTTCTGGTTTAGAAATAATTATATTTTTTACCTGGCTAAAACGCTGACTATTTGCATGAGAAGAGCGGCCATCAATAATGGTAACATCCCAACCCAGCAATTGCGTAATGGCCACTAATGGCAAAACGTCGTTACCTGCGCCTACAATAAAAAGCGAGACAGGCAAGGGCAAACATTGGATAAAAGCACTGCATTCGCTGTTACCATCGTTTACCCTTGTAAAAAGAGATTGGCGGGTAGTGAAAACCACTGCAATTTCGGCAATAATTATATTCCTCGCAGTTACTGACAGATTAATAAAAACATCCGCATAAAAAATGCCGCCTATGGCTTGTTGTAGATAACAGGTGCCAATTTGTTGGCGCTTTTCTTTTAAGGAAAATAAGGTTACAAGTACTGCAGTATCCCGTATGGCCAAAGCTTTCTTTAAAAAAGATATTGGATTATTGGCATCGGCTATATTTATTGGCTCAAATAAAATATGTACAATGCCATTGCAACCAAGCTGCACACCAAATTTAGCATCATCCTCATCCATAGTATTGTATGTAACCAGCTTATTCTTTCCTTCCGCAATGGCAAGCAGTGCTTTTCTTAAAGCATCGCCTTCCAGGCAGCCTCCGCTTATAGCACCAGTAAGCATACCATCATCTGTAACAAGCATACGGGCGCCGGGCCTGCGATACGATGAGCCTTCTACATGTACCACAGTAGCGAGTGCGCAAGCTTTTGCAGCTGTAGCTGCTTTTTCAAAAGCACACACGATATCTTTTATCTCTTTCATTATTTTTTACTTATGCCTGGTATTGAGTTTATTATTTATTAATTTATGCATTTAGTGCAAAATTATAATAAACTCAAATACTATAGGTTGGAAACCCATAGATTGAATTCAGGACTGAAAGTCTATTTGGTGGCTTCGCCGTTCTTTTATTTTGTTTATTCCTTTATTTAAACCGTTTGTAGAAGCTAAAGCCTTGAACTAAAACACATAGCTTAAACTAACGTGGTGAGACTAGTAAAAATAATTTTAATTAATTTAATCCTTTTCACAAAAAAACGTCTTGTGCAAAGATTTTAATCTTACACACACGGGGAGGGATTTTTAGCACAACTTTTTTAAAATTGATTGCCTAATTACTTTTTTTAAAAGATTCTTTCACTTATTAACTAATATTTTTTTTTAATAAGCAGGGCTGAAAGGGCTTTCAGTAGATTAACATTGCAATCTCTATAAACTTATAAAATTATTTTTCATTTTATTTTTTTTTGATGCAACCCTTTTGTTAAAAAAACCGTCTTAGGGATGGTTTTTCATAGGATATTGGAATTACACGGGGAGAAATCTCTATTTCACCCCATATATTTTTGAATAAGCTGCAAAATTATTAATCCTACCAGAATTATTTTTGCGGTTTTATACAAATAGGTAAGTCCAACAAGAAGGCTGCAAA
>JANXVN010000281.1 GCA_025351645.1 Ferruginibacter sp. | reverse complement strand
CCACACATTACCGATATTTTTTTGAAGCAACATAGAATCATCCGCTACCAAGATGCGGTAAGCAGATTGCGAAACATTTCTTTTTGCAGAAAATAGTTGCCAGCTAAATTGAGGATGCTCAGCTTCAACACCTAAAGGCTGAGGCTGGTATTCGCATTGAAGGTTAGCAACATTTATTTGTTGCGCAAATAATGGGCGAAACGAAATTAAACAAAAAAAGAAAATAATTGACTTTTGCATTGAGCTACATTAAATGCTGATGAACAAATTGATTACTTTGAGGGCTTATAAAATTTAGATCATTTATGGCTTATCGAAAAAAATACCGTTAACCGCAGCGTTCTGTCCACGCACATGGTTAATCCTTAACCTCACTGGCCTATCAACAGTAAAAGTTACATATTTTCCCTGGCTATAGTTGCGTATTATCTGCACTGGTGCAATAATATTCAATGTCTTCAAGTCGAATATTTCTATGGCGCTCCTCCTATCTTTTTTATCATAGTCTAAAAAATACATCGAGATTTTATAGAACTTATTCGCTTTGCTATGAATATCAATTGTCATTGTTTGCATTGTTGCCAGCGGGTCTTTTGTGATTATTGCCGAAGCTATTTTTTTTGTGCCACCAATATTTTCAAGTACCTGTTTATCCGTGCTTGCGGTATCCCAAATTACAGATCCATTGAGTGCAACCTTTATGCTATCAATGTATGATGATAGCTTTGTTGATGCACTATCAGCATAACCAAAAAGCATGTACCCATCTTTTCCATAACTTTTTTTCCAGCTGCCACCAGTAAGGCTATCTTCTTTAAAATCAGTAATTGTATAGTTGAATGTTTCTATTTGCTTTGCAGGATGTTCAACAGCAGGTAAGTAAATTATTTCTATTGCATATTTACCCGCCTTTATATTTTCAAGGTACAAATAATTACTATCTTCTTCAACTCCATTAACACCTTGCGTTTGCAAAGCGCCCGCCATCCAACATATTTTTTTATTGATTATTATTTTACTGATTGGCTTACCCGCTTTTGGCAAACCAATTTTTTCGGCAATAGTTCCTTTGGGGATATCGACTTCGCATTTACCAGATACCGTATTAAACTGCGCAGTAATAGGGCCGTAGTGTGTGGGCATAGTTCCTTGTACCTGTATCAATGAATCCTGCAAAAAAGGGATGATGGTGAATGTTTTAAAACCAGCGGCTATTGGCTTTATGCCTAACACAATTTCCGACAGCCATTTAGTAACGCCTGCACCCCATGGATGCGCCAGGCTTGTATAGCCGCATTGATTGTTAGGTGGTGCGTCATTGGCATTTAGTACGGCATTCCATGATGTCCGGAACACTTCAAAAAAACTGGTGCCCCCATAATTTATTTGCCCGCCCCAAGTATCTTTTATTGTAGTTAAGGCTATGCTATTTTGACTAGCCAATGCCATTGCCTGTATAATAAAATATTGGTTAAAGGGAGAATAAGAAAGCCTGTTGAGCCTATCTGCAAATATTTTTTTAGATACTTCATTAATGGCTGTGTTGCTATATAGGCCTGCATTGATGGCTTCTGACACTGCATGTATATTGAATTGATTGATAGCTTTTGTATCGTTCTGTACCTGCTTAATTTTTATTGCCGCAAATTGCTGGTACTTTGCTGCAAGCGCTTTTTCGCTGATAGCAGCCATCGCTTTTGAAAACTGTTTCCAGCCATTGATGCAAAGCATGCGGTAAGTATTTTGCGCTTCCTGTATTTGTGTATTTTCAAACCCTGCACCCAGCCTTTCATCCCAGCCCATAAAACCAAGCTGTGGCAAATTATCATATCCATCGTATGCTTTTTGCAGCCTGCTATCGGCATTGGCAGCATACTCTTTTAAAAAAGCAGCATCGCCTGTGTAGTTATAATAATCTATCAAACTTAACACCCAGTAAATTGAGTAAGCAGCAATGCCATTATCCTGGCTGGAAGTAAAAGCAATGTTTTTTTTGATGGCATCGTAATTACCGAATGCCGCCAAAGCCGCTGCCTGCGCAGGGTACGCATCGCCCGTCCACGAATGGCGGTCGCTTCTTTCCATAAGGATAGCACCAAAGAAATCTTGCAGCATATTTAATTTTACAACGTATGCGCCTGTGTACCAAATACGGTTTAATAGGGTATCATTGCAATTAAAACTACCGTTATAATTTACCGGCTTTACCTGGCAAACCAGTTTTACATTCCGGATATGCCATGGCTTAGAAAAATTATTTACCTGTATCCACCCAAACCTTACGCCTTCATAAAGGTTATCATTTAATTGCAGCCGGTAAGTGTTGCCATACTTTGTTGGCTCTTTTGTTTTTATAGGATATTGTGCGCCTGCGTTAACAATGGCAGGTTCATTGTATTCGCTGATGCTCATTTCAATGCTGTCTGACAAGTCATCAGATTGAAACTCCAGCCAGCCTGCATTCTCTGTACCGAAATCAAAAAACAAGTTCCCCTTTGCCAAAACAGTAATAGAATTTTTATTTTGCTTAAAAGAAGAAGCAGGCAAAGCAATTATTTTTTTTGGTTGAAGCACATACAGTTCCAATGAGTCTGCCGTCTTAGGGTTATTCCATTTATACCTTATCAATGGGTCAGGAGAGGCTGATACTTCAGTGCCAGAATAACTTCCTCCATGCAATAATTTATAGGGTTCTTTTAGTTGCGCAGTTGCCCTGCCTAAAAAAATAAATAAACAATAAAACCCTATTCTAAATACTTTCATCTTGTAAGCTTTATTGTAGTTACATTTTTAATTTTTGCCTTTTTATTCGCACATTTTATTTGCTACAAACAGATTACCCCGCTGGGATAAAATACATCTAACTACATTTACTTACTATTATATCTTTCATAATTTTATTAAAATTTATTCGCTGCAATAATAATCTCATCTGCAATGGAGCTTGTTTTAATATCAAATATTAACGTACCTGCGGCATTGCTTTTTATCTTTTTAACTACTTTATTTTTTACAGAAACAGTATAATAACTATTGTGCCTAAGCCCGTTCAACTGGTAAATTAATTTATCGGCCTGTTTGCTGTTTGATGATTGCAGCCACGAAAGATGATTGGCGTCCCAATTATTGATAGCAAGTGTTAGCCGGCTGTTTGTTGAAGTGGTTACTTTTAAAGAAGCTTGTTCTGCATTGCCGTTAAAGTATTGCAGGCTATTATTGGTACTGTAAAAACCAAAGTCGTGTTTGGTAATTATAGTAAATTGTTTGTTAGATACTTCGTAGTTATCGATGGCCAGCCCGATTGTTAAAGGTTGCCCCCTGTAATTGTATTTTACCTTTGTGCCGGCTAAATCTTGTGTAATATGCGGGTTTAAATAAAAACGATTATACAATGGGTTGATGCCATAAATAGCCTGGTACAAGCCAACTACAGAAAGGCTGTTTCCTGATAAGATATCATCGCCCAGCCCATCCTGCTTTATACGTCCGTAACGTTGAAAAGCCAAGCCGTCTTTTGCATATTGTGCCAATACATTCTTTACATATTTTAGGGCCAGCTCGGGCTTATAAGCCGCATACGCTTTTACCGCCAACGAACCCCATGATAAAAATATATCACCATTTTCATAGCTGGGAAAAGGGAACTGCCAATCGTTGCCTTCGTTGAGCCCATAGCTATACATGCATAATGGCCAAAAGAAAAGCTTCTCTTTCTGCATCTGTGTTTCTATATCATCCAGTATAGTTTTTATGCGTGCGCCGTCATCGCAAATACCATAGCCGATGGCCATAAAATTTACCGGCGTAACCATATTAGTGCCATGGATAGAGCCATCCTTATCCCGCCAGTGGATGTAGCATTTTTTCTCTTCATCCCAAAAACCACCTTGGGTAACCGGCTTATTAAAACTTATTTTTAATTTTTGGGCAAACTGGTTATAGTAGCTCGATTTTGAAGTATTGCCTAATTGTTTTTCAATAGCCGCCCACAATACTAAAGCATGGTAAAGCTTGGCGTTTACAAAAGCATTCTCGTAAGATGACCAGATAATATCTATCCAATCGCTGCCTCTTTTTTGCTGATGGCTATCGGTCATCATCTCTACAAGCCCATTATTATTTTCGTCTCTTTTCAATATCCAATCCAACGCTTTTTCGCAGGATAGCTGGTGCGTTTTTACCCAGGCTTTATTGCCGGTCTGGTCATACAGTTCCGCAACATTGGTAACAAGGTCGGGGTTAGAGTCTAACAAAAACCCCCATTGAGCTTCATAAAAACCTTTGTCGGTTACCTCTCCGGGCATCATATCTTCATTGCTGTAAGCCCATCTGCCCCATACTCTACCGTCTGGCTTGATGGCATTTTGCTGGTAATAATCAAGGCATTGCTGGTAACCTTTTAAATAGGTGTTATCGTTTATGGCAAGCCCCATCTGTGCAATGTATTGTTCGTGCAGGCAAATGGGGCCATAGGGTGTATGCCAGCTGTTGCCACCAAAATGTTCTTTATCAATTACACCAATCCTGGCAATGGTATTTAGTACAGCGCTTACCTGCTCTTCATTGATGCCTACTAAATTTCCACGTCCAAATTTTTCTTTAAAATCAAAGTAAGATAAGGTGATACTTTGTATTGATTTACCAGCACTCATTCTAAATGGTGCCCATATATCATTCCTGTCGCGGATAAACCTTCTTCGCTTTGTAACCGAATCAAAACGTGGCAACATTTCGCTCGTTGATAAACCGATGGTGTAAGCCAGTTTATCATCAGCGGTACGGCTGTAATCCATAGCAACTTTTTTGCCAGGCGCATCTACTAAAACAGTTAAGCCATTGTTAGTCTTGCTATTCCAAAAACGGGAGAAGCTGCTATGCACGCCATACGTATCAAGCTGTTTATTAAAAAGATAGAACCATGCAAGCCCGCCATAATCCTGGTAAGCGCCTTCCCAGGTATTGATATTGCTAAACATAAAAACCGGTAGGGATACTTGCTCTGCTTCAATGGCTTTTGACAAGGTGCGCACCACATCAAATTTAATATCGTTACTGGTAATGGTGAACGACCATGCTTCATTAATTAACAGGCTTTTATCTCCGTAATTAATCCTATCTACATGTATAACATTATTGGTGATTTTTATAGACGGGCTTTTTGAAAGATGCAGCGTTGAATAAGTTGCGTCAGCCGTTTTTATCTTCGAATAAATACCTGCATCGCCTGCTATAACCTGCTGCCCGTTTATGGATAATAAAGAAATATTTACCTTCTGCCCGTAATCAAGCATGATGCTTATTTTATCATTACCAAACGTTATTTTTTTAGCTTGCGCATCATTGTTAATTTTTGCAGTTTGTGCAAAACAATTACCCCGTAAGCCAATACTGTAAATGGCGATGACTAATAATAAAGACAAGCATTTTTTAATTGCCATCAAGGTTATTTTTATTTGATAAGAATTATTGTGCGCTATAGATCAAAGGGTTTTGCGATTCATCATTTAACAAATCGCCTATTTTTAATTTAGTCACTTGTTCATCTGTCAATATATTTTTTATACCATTAAAGGTAGCGCCATCGGGCATGTAAGCACATGTCATCGCCCGCCTATAGCCGTTGGTCATGTTGGGCCCTGCGCCATGGATGGTAAGCCCATTATGGAAAGAACAGCTGCCTGCCTTCATAGGGACCGATACTGATTTTGATTTAATGAACTGCGGATAGAAATCAAATATAGCATCCATATTTTTACCGATGCCGGGATTTTCAAACGTTGTTTTGTGGTAAGAGCCGGGGATAAAATAAAGGCAGCCGTTTTCATAGGTTGCATCATCCAACGCTACCCAGATAGATAAGGCACGCCTATCGCTAAAAGACCAGAACGGCGTATCCAGATGCCAGGAAGTAGGGTTAGCCCATGGGCGCTTAATCAACGCCTGGTCGTGCCATATACGGGTGCCTTGCCACCCTGCCAGCATAGCTACCATTTTGCCAATTTTATCATCCAGCATTATCAATTTTACTTTATCGTTTGTTTGCCAAAGGTTAAGCATTTGTTCAAACACTTTTCCGTAGTAATCACTGTCTTTGTTAATGCCATCATCTTCACCAACCTTGGTATTGCTACCAGGCATTTTTCTTCCGCCCCTTTGCTCAATGCCTTCTGTAACGGCCTGCCGCCAAAAGTCTAATTCATCTTCACTTAAAAAATTTTCTACCAATAAATAGCCATCCTGCTGGTAAGCCTTTATCTGGGCTTCTGTTATTAAAGTATTCATGAGCTGTATAATTTAAAAAGTAAAACCTTTTATAATTAAGGCCAAATGCCGTTAAGCCAAGGATTTATATTTTTGTCTTTACCTCATTTAAAACCTCTCCAAAGGAGCGTAAAAGCCCTAACTAAACGGCATTGAGTCAAAGTTATTTAATCATTGATGAGTTATGCAAAATGTATTAGCGTCCGAATATTACTAGAACATAATCAATTGATAATGTTCTAGTAATATTCGGACGCTAATGCATTTTGCATAACTCATCAATGATTAAATAACTTTGACTCAATGCCGTTTAGTTAGGGCTTTTACGCTCCTTTGGA
>JANXVN010000278.1 GCA_025351645.1 Ferruginibacter sp. | reverse complement strand
GTAAAAAAACTGTACCCTGCCATTAGCGATTATACAGCTTTGCATTATCTTATCAACCACGAACATTTTAAGCTTGGCAAAGATTTGCAGGACAAGATTGAAACTATTGAAGTAGCCAATAAATTTAACCCCACCCGAACGCAGGCCGAGGAAATAATGCAGCGCTATACCCGTATAAAGTATATCATGCAGCAAACGGTAGTAGAAAACGATCCTTTAAAAAAAGCCCTTTTTACAGAAAAACTGGATAATATCTTACTGGATAGAAAATGGGGCTACCTAATTTTACTGGCGGTTTTATTCTTATTATTTCAAAGCGTATTTTGGGTGGCGCAATACCCAATGGATGCTATTGAATGGATCTTCGGTAAATTAGGCGGAGGCTTGACAAACATTTTACCGCAAGCATGGTGGAGCGACCTTTTGATCAATGGTGTATTGGCTGGCCTTAGCGGCATCATGGTTTTTATTCCACAAATAATGATATTGTTTGGGTTGATTACTTTGCTGGAAGATACCGGCTACATGGCCAGGATAAGTTTTTTGACAGATAAGCTGATGCGCAAGGTAGGGCTTAATGGCAAAAGCGTAATGCCCATGATAAGCGGCCTCGCTTGTGCCGTACCCGCCATTATGAGCGCCCGTAACATTGAAAACCGTAAAGAAAGATTGCTAACAATAATGGTTACGCCTTTAATGAGCTGCAGTGCCCGGCTTCCAGTTTATACTATCCTTATCGCATTGGTCATCCCTTCTAAATTATATTTTGGTTTTATAAGCGCACAAGGTTTGGTGATGATGGGCCTGTATCTTTTAGGTACGGTAATGGCGTTGATTGTTTCTTTTGTAATGAAGTGGTTCATCAATATAAAAGAAAAAAGTTTTTTTATTTTAGAGCTACCCGTATACCGTGCGCCCCGCTGGAAAAACGCCCTTACCACCATGGTAGAAAAAGCAAAAATATTTGTGGTGGATGCCGGAAAGGTAATAATGGTGATGAGCCTTTTATTATGGGTACTTAGTACTTATGGCCCTGCAAAAAAAATGGCTGGGGTTACTGCTAAGTACGATATGCTGGTGCAACAAAAACCAACAGACGCAAAAGAAATTAACAAGCAAAGAAATACAGAACTACTGCAAAATTCATTCGCCGGCATGTTAGGCAAAACTATTGAACCCGCCATCCGCCCTTTGGGGTACGATTGGAAGATTGGCATAGCATTGATAACATCTTTTGCCGCCCGGGAAGTTTTTGTAGGCACCATGGCAACCCTTTACAGCGTAGGCGGCGATGATGACAATAATAGCAGCACACTACGCCAAAAAATGAGCGCCGCTACAAGGGAAAATGGTACTAAAGTTTATAACCTCGCTACAGGCATGTCGCTTTTAGTTTTTTATGTGCTGGCCATGCAATGCATGAGCACGTTAGCTGTAGTAAAAAGAGAGACACGCAGCTGGAAATACCCTGCTATTCAATTAGTGTACATGACCGGGCTAGCTTATTTGATGAGCTTGATGGTATATAACATTTTTAGTTAGGCAAAGCCCTTTTGCATATTTTTAAAAAAATATCACCCATTTATCAGCATCTCCTGGTCCAGCCCTTTTTTATGGCGATGAAGCGAATCGATCAGGTTCAATAAATTTTTTTCCGTAATGCTCTTTAGGTCGAAGTTTATTTTCTGTTCATCGTAGCGCTTCTTATTTCCTGTTTTTTTTATCCGTTCGTCTATATTATCGGGCGTATAAAAATTAGCCTTATCGCCAAGGTGCTTTTTAAATTCGTTTAGGAAAATGCCAATTCCAGCAAAATCAAAATCGCCAAAATGCAGGTAATTATGTGGTATAGATGATAGCCATCTTATTAGATCTTTGCTTTGGTGCTGCGGATAACGGCTTACAAAAAGTGGCGTTATGCCTAAAAACAAATATCGTTGTTTATTGATGTGCCGGAAGTTCTCTGGGTTTTCTATACCTACAATGGTAACGTTTGCTGGCGGGATAAAACTTTCAAAATCATAGATAAAAGTGAATGTTCCCTCTTGCGGATGAACGATAAATTCTTCGTGGTTCAGCATTGCCGGCACGGGCGAATAACAGTTAACCAAAAAACCTTTAAAAGTGCGCAATGCTTTTAATTTCGAATCAGTCGCCACCGCCACAAGGTCTGCACGAAGCAGATTTTCTTTCTTTAATGTTTCGATATATGCCTGCAGGTCGGTTATAGAAAAATGGTTCTTTAAATAAAGCTGCAGCTGTTGCGTATCTGCAATATGTAGCAGGCTTTTTATTTTGCCTGGCTTATGAATGATGCCTTCCGCAATCAGCTCGTCTACAATTTTATGTTTAAGCTTGCTGGCGGCAAGTTTGTTTTGCTGTACCAGCAGCAGTAATTTTTCGGCTATGCTTAAAGGTAGTGCCATTACTTTTCACGATGGTTGGTTATCAAACGATTTATAATGGTGACGTTATTCGCATCCTTGGCTAATTTAAAAGTATAGCGGTAAGCCAGCGCATCAAAAGATTGTGGCGAACTGTTGATGAGGTTGATATTTCTATCGTTGGCAAATTTTAAAATACCCCTTACGTTGGTGGGGTGCAGCTTGCCAATTTCATCCATCATGCAATGCAGCCTAAAATCTTTGAACTTGTTTTTTGTGGCTCCTTCCTTAAAAACGTTTAGCAGCATAATATTGATCATCGCCTTAACCAATACGTCCGTTCCATCGGAGCCTACGTTCGCCAGGTTTTGGACCCAGTTGGTATCATTATCGTTTTCAATAACTTTAAATTCAAGTTCAAAAGAATCGGAAAGGTTGATGTGCTGGTTTTTGTGATCTGCAATTTCTTTTACCAGTTGCATCAGCAGCCCAATGGCTTTTTTGTTCTTCCCTTCCCTTGTTTGCTCGTTGGAAGAGAACAGGTCTGCTTCTCCCAAATCATACAAATTCTCATCGTTGAACTTTTTTATTTCTGTTAAAAGATGTACTACTTTATTAGAGCTTTGCACCACCCGCAACTGGATGCTTTTTATAACACCCGCAAAATTTCGTTTTACAAAATCTTTGTTGATGTCGCTGATTACGGTCTGTATCTCGCCTTCTTTAGATAACAGGTCCGTAGTTTCCTTGCCTACTTGTTTAATGATATCTGCAAAGAGTTCGTTCACCCTTTTTTCGTACGTCGCAATCTTGTCTTCTTCAATAAATTCTTTCAGGTCTTCGGCAAATTGAAAATATTCTGCTTGCTCTATCAACTTCGTTTTAAAACTAAAAATATTCTGTGGTGAAAAATTGCCGTTAAACTTATTGATGGCTTCCTGTAATTCTCTATACCGGTCAATGACTTTGTAGTAACTGCTGTTCAAATTATCAATGAGTTCCTTACACCGTTCATTAGTTTGGTAATCGTCGCCAGGTTCTTCCAATTTATCCTGGATACTCCTGTAACAATCCGTAAGCCGGAAGGCTTCATATTTTTCCAGGTCCTCTTCCATTTGCGCCAGCTGCTGTTTGATGGTGCCTATGCCTGCTTTTAATAGTTCAACATCTTCCCATTGCTTCTGCTTCAGCAGGCCGAAATTCCCCTGGTCTGTTGCTAGTTGCAGCTCCCATTTTATTTTTTGGTCTTTAAAGTACATAGCCTTATCAAAAAGCTCCCGCTTATCTTTATTGTATTCTGCAACTATGTCCCTGTTCTTTTCAATAAAAGCTAATTCAAGCACAAGCGCAGCAAGGCTCTCCTCAATTTGATATATCCGTTTCGTATCTGCGCCGCTGCTGTCCAATTCATTTTTTTTGTCGTTTGTCAACGCTGCTATTTCCTTTTCAGCCGCTTGCCTTTTAATGTTCGTAGCAGCAATTATCTGCGCAATGGTATCGGTAGTTTTTTTTTGTTCAGCGATAGTTTTTTTATCTTTCTCTTTTCGTTTATTATCAATTTGTTTTTTTATGCTTTGCTCAATGTCGGTCATTTCGTTTGCCGCATGCAAGCTTGTTTCACTTGCTTTTTGTATTTCAGCGTCTATGTTTTCTAAAGCCAATTTTTTATCTGATGTAGCTTTTTTTATCCACTCTTCCAGGTTTACTTTTGCCTCGTCTACTTTTGTTTTAGCCTGCTCAATTACGTATTCGTTGTTACGTACGGCTTCTTTGCATTTGGTTATTTTGGGTAGATGTTTGCGTTTGAGGTTATCAATATCTGCGATCAATTGGATGGCAAGCGTAGCAAGGTTTTTTTGCAGCGTTTCATTATCTTTAATCAGCTTCAACTTGTCTTTTTCATGGTCAGCTACAGTTTTCACAGTCTTGTTTATTTCATCAAGGTTTAATTTGATACCATAAAAACTGGAGTTTTCTGTAGTGATTATTTCAGGGTTCAAGCCGGCATGATACAGCACATTGTCTTCATCAATAACTTTACCTATCGTTGTTTCCCAGCCAGCATATTCCTTATTTAGCCAGCCGTATAAAGATCCTTTATTGTCTAGTAGTTTTGTGTTGATGGCTGCTAATTTTTCATCGTTCTTTTGTAATTGTTCCTTAAATTTTTCGTTTTTATTTTCAACAATTTCTCCGGTTCTTTCTTTATCCAGCTCCCACAATTTTTTTATGTTTTCTGCTTCTGCCAACTGCTGCTTTATATCACTATCCGTAACCCTAATTTTTTCATTAAGGCTGTAAATATCTGCTTTGTATTTTTCTATATCAGCCTCATAAAACCGTTGGTGTTTTGTTGCAGCCTTAGTTACCTGAAGTTTATTAAGAGCAGCCTTTGTTTCTTCCAACACATTTTTTGCAAGGGCTAATTTAGTGTCATGGTGTTTCTTTATTTCCTCAAATAAATCTTCGTATTCTTTTGTTAATTGCTCCTTTGTTTGAAATAATATTTCGTTAGCATTGTTGGTGGCAGCCTGCTGCAAGTTTTCAAATGTTGCAATCTGGTTAGTAAGCTGGTTTATCTGCGCTTCGTATTTTTGTTTGATGTCGGTAAACTTTGCTTCCAGTATTTCCTTTTGTTTTAGCAGCGCATCTTTGTCAATTTCTTTTTCTTTTTTTGTAGCAACCCTTTCTATTATGCTGTCTATGTC
This sequence comes from Ferruginibacter sp., assembly GCA_025351645.1. GTDB lineage: Bacteria > Bacteroidota > Bacteroidia > Chitinophagales > Chitinophagaceae > Ferruginibacter. Next base: position 24,763 of record JANXVN010000278.1, on the reverse strand, counting down.
CATTGCCGCATAAGTATCCGCCTTTGTTTTTATCTCTTTTAGTTTGCTGTTGCAAATGCTTATTTCAGCAGTTACCTTATCTTTTTTTAATTGAAACTTTTTATCAGCCTCCGCAATCTTATTAATTAGTTCCTGCTGTTTTGTTTGTTCTCTTGCCAGCTTGTCTGCCAGCTTCGGCTGCTGCTTTTTTGTTTCTTTTACCTGCCAAAAAAGATTATTGGCAAGCTGTTGTTTTTCCCTGCTTAAAAATTGGATGGCAGCAAAAGTAACAGCAATTGTTTCCGCCTGTTTGCGGACTACTATTTCGCCGTTCCTCGTTTTTTCTACCCATTTACGGATGTCGTTTAATTGGGTATCAAAGTCTTTTAGGTAATGCGAATAGTTTAGCAAGTCTATCTTTATTTCTTCTTCATTTAAAGCTTTTATAATAGTGTCTTTAATAAATTCGCTTTCTACTTTATAATTTAAAAAAACGTGCTGTATAGCCCTTGGAATATTTTGGTATTGCTTACTTTCTAACAACGAATATTTTTTAAAATCTGCCCCTATACCATTGCTGTTGCCATACAAAATATTGCGGTAGTCATCGTACCGGTCTATTTTTTTAGTATAGCTCAAATCCTTTCCCAGCGCAAGTTTCATCTTGTCCCATGTTTCGTTCGCCCTTCCCTCGCTGTCTATGAAATATTTTTTATCATACCCTGCATCTATAAAACGAAAACATACACGCCCTTGCGATTTAAAAGCCATTATACAGAATGGGCCAGTTTCCCTCACCACTTCGTAAATGATGTACGAATCCTGAAAAGGCAAATAAAAATCGACAAAGCTTTTTTTGCCTACCGGTATGCCCAGCTTTAATTGGTTGGCATTGTAAAAAAATAGCAATGCCCGCAACAAGGTGCTTTTGCCTACGCCCTGCGTGCCTATAAAATGCACGTTGCCATCTACATTTATCTCCGCATATTTTATAGATGCGCTATTGATGAATATTATTTTACTCAGGTATCTCATTGATGGCGTCCTCGCTTATGTTAATGGTCATTATTAATTGCTCCAGATAGTTAAACGATGCTAGCACTTTATACTGATGCGTAATCATATTCTCTAGCTCTATAAATTTATCTTTCTCTAAAAATTCTAATATTTTTTCTATTATCTCCACATGTTTTTCTTTGCCGCCACTGTATTTTTTTAATGCTTCCAATTTGGTTTTTAAGGCCGCATCCATATTTAGCTTTACTAAAATGGAAGATGGTGCAAACCGGTAGCCAGCGCCAAAGGCATTATCAAAGGTTTTCAAAAAATCCAGTATATCTATCCACTTAAAAGCTTGTTCTATCTTTCTTTCTACATCCACCTTGTTTTCCTCACGAGAAAAATAATAGTACTCATCTCCCTTTTCTAAAATGAACGAAATGCTTAAAAAGTAATTGTACAAATAATCGAAGTTCTCTTCTTCCTCAATGGCGCTGTACAATTTTCGGATGGTTTCATCGGTGCTGTTAGAGCTAATAAATTGTCCTTTGCTGAGTATGTCGAATATGTCGGCGGTTTGTTTGGGTGCTTTTGTCATTGTTATTATTTTGGGTAAACCATGGCATATTCCACTTCGTTTTGTGTAGCATAGTTTTGAGTAACCGTCAAAGATTCTTCGTATTGCGATATCAACTGGCAATAAACAGTCACCTTTTCATCGAACGAAAGTTCTTTTTCAAACGGGTAAGCGAGTATAAAATCAAACAGGTTATTGCCCGATGCTAAAAAACTATTCCTTACTTCTTCTACATTTACCTGTATCTCTTCTTCAGTAGTGAGCGCCAAATAATTGTTGCTGATGCTACCTGCAATGGGCAATTTTAATTTTACGCCCGACTTTATTTTTTTCGAAATTTTTAAAATACTCGTATAGGCATCATTGTTCTGTTGCAGGTAGGCCAGCGATAATTTTAGCGGATAACTGGGGTTGCGCTCAAATAACACGGCATTGTTTGCAGCGATGGCTGTATTGATGTCGGTGTGCGCCTTTATGGTAAACTGGTCCCGTAAATATTTTAGCTGCCGTAGTTTTTCTATTACACCACTTTGGTATTTTATCTGGTTAAGGTATTCTATTATCTGTTTCTGTATCTCTATCAGGTTGTGGCGGCATTCGTTTAATTGCAGTTTCAATTGTATTATAAGGCGGTTAAGCTCATCATCCAGGGCCGACTTAAAAAATGTCTGTTCTTCTTCTGTTATTAGCCTGTCTGTCTGCAAAATAAAATTATTGATGTCTATCCTTTTAGCATCCAGATTTTCTAATTTGGTTTTTTTTACTTTGTAGCTGGGTTCGTTCTTAAAGGTATTATCGGTATTTCTTTTTAAATCTATCACGTTCCTAAAAGTTACGTTGCCAATTTTACGCAAAGCATTTTTTACCGTACGGAGATAATTGTATTTCCGCAGCTCATTATTTTCCTGCAGGTAATAAATAATATTTTCCTTTACGTTTTTTATGTTTTCGTTGATGGAAGAAATATTGATGTCTTCATTAACCTCTAACACCTGCTCAAAAAATTGAAGGAACTGGTCATCTATCTCTAAAAAATTGCCATTTTGCCTTATAACTGAATGATTGATAAGATAATGGATCCTATCTTCATTAAAATCTACCAGTTCCAAAGCAAAATCGTATTTGTAAGATAGCGCTTTACGTTTCTCGAACATTTCTGTAAGCAGCCGATGTTCCCTAACAAGTGTAGATAATAACTCTTTTATGGAAGCGAAAGTGTTCATTGCTATCTACCTTTTAGAGGTAAACTTTTATGGATTTGGTGTGAGAATTAATTTGCCAGATGATTACTGGCGGTCAAATTTAATGTATTCTTCTTATTAGCAGGTTTGCAGTACTAAAATGAATAGTTGAGGAAAAACGGATATCCGCACAAACAGAAAAAATTAGTTTATAACGACGAGCTGGTAAAATACTATAAAAGCCTTTTTATTTTTCTTTTAAGGCTGTTACTATTTGTTAGGCATTGATACAAAGCCATGTATTCTTCTTTTGATAAAACACCGACAATTTCAAAGTCTATGCCCTCAATGGCATAAACTTCAGATAACATATCTGCTTCGTAGTCTTCAACCTCGTTACCGTAAATGTAGGTGTTCAAATCAAAACAAAAACCATTGCCGCAGATAATTTTATTTGCTTTAAACAAGTAACAATTAAAACATCTCTCTTCATCATTGATACACCCATGAACCACGTTTACTAAGGCAGGCGCTTTATTTGGCCTTGTAGGAAGAGAGGCGATAATGATTTTATTTTCAATATTTTTTAATACTATAAAATATTTATTTTTTGCAGTATTGCCATTCTTGAAAAAGAATGGCTAAAAATAAACAATTTGTCCTTCAATAAACAAGTGGCTATTTTTTTAAAGAATTAATAAAATGAAGGTTGTCTACCGAGTTTTCATACCTCTCTTTCGTATAGCTATCTTCTTCAAACAATAGAGAAAAATCAATTAAGTATGGGGTGCTATTAGTTAACTGATTTTCAAGTTTTTCCAATACTCCATTTGTAATGGCAGATTTTTTCCATAAAGAAGTTTCATTATGAGTATGTTTTACTAAATCGGCCGCAGTTTTATTTTTGGCGAATTTGATAATAGTGTTCATTAAATGGATGTCGTTATCGCTAAATTCTTCATCGTCAAATTCTTTTATAGCTTCAAATTCCGACGGATTATTAACTGCTCTTTTTATATAATCCTTTAGCAAAAAAATTGAATCTTCACTAAGGTCGATATACACGTCATTTAGTACAGGTCCAAATTTCCAAAGTTGAAAATCGAAGCCAAAGAAAGGATACCCGTATTTTTTTATTGAAGATTCTTCCAGAAGAAAAAGAAGCTTTAAAATTTTAGTTTTATTAAAATCGCCAACCTGATTAGAGAAATAAACCAACGTGTTCCCGAGTTTATTTAGTTGTTGATTTGTAAAAGAATTAGCCATAACGTTTAAGATTATATTGAATCATCAATGTTTATCCTTCTATAAAAATGCTACTTTTATTAGTATTTTTATTAAATTTATTAGCCAGGCAATTCAAAAGATTTTAAAACGAAATACAAAAGATGAACTCATTTATCTACATAATTCAATGCCGTTAAGTTAAGACCTTTCCTCTCCTTTGGAGAGGGTTAGGGTGAGGTAAAGACAAACATATAGATCCTTAACTTAACGGCATTGCTACATAATTTGTGAAGATTTTTGTTGATTATATTTTTACATCCTATTAAAATGGCATTTAAAAATATTTAGCGAACCACTTACCCATTAAAATTTACCAACTGTCCTTTCCATTATACTTTCGGTATAAGTAAAAAAACCTGTAATTCAATACAGGTAAGCTTTTTATTAAAATATGCCATTAACATCCCTCACCAGCTACTAAAAAATAAATGGTACTATGTGTTGTATAGTACTATAAAGTTTATATCTTTGTTTTGTCAAGGTGTAAGAGTTGGTAAAACAAATGAAAGTTCCGGACGATCAAAAGTTGCCCATCAACCCAAACCCAAAAATGATTATTAAAATTTGAAGCCATGAACATTGATAACACAGCCAGCCAGATGCGGAAAGGAGTACTGGAATTCTGTATCCTCTCAGTGATAAAACAAGGCGAAGCTTATCCATCGGATATTATCGACAAGATGAGGACAGCCAACCTGAATATCTTTGAAGGAACATTGTACCCGCTTTTAACCAGGTTAAAAAATGCAGAATTCCTCACGTACCGTTGGGTAGAAAGCAACAGTGGGCCGCCACGCAAATACTTTTCATTAACCGAAAAAGGAGACGCATTTTACAAAGAACTAGAAGCCACCTGGAACGAACTGGCCAATGCAGTAAAAGCGCTTTCTGAGGCAGAACAGCAACACACAAACAACGCCAACTTAAACCCGGAATAATAATAGCTTCATTTGTTTTAGACCCGATCAACTAACGAACACAATAACACAATTAACCATGAAACAAGTAATAAATATAAACTTCCACGGACAAGTAGTGCCCATAGAAGTATCTGCATTTGACTTGCTTAAACAATACACCGCCAGCCTTAACGCTTATTTTGCAAACGAAGATGGCAAAGAAGAAATCATCAATGACATTGAAAGCCGCATTGCAGAATTATTTCAGGAAAGGCTTAAAAAAGGCGTTACCTGCATTACCGATGACGACGTAAACGCTATCATTAAAAGCATGGGCCGCCCTGAAGAATTTGAAGGCGATGATGCTACTACTTTTAACCAAAGTTCATCTGCTTCTGCAAAGCCCGCAGAGCCACAACAATCGCAGCAAAGCACTGGTAGCACTGCTGCAAATAAGCGTTTGTACAGAGATGAAAACGATAAAGTATTAGGCGGCGTTTGTGCCGGGCTTGCCAATTATTTTGGTATAGATGTAACCATCGTAAGGATCATTTTTGTGGTGCTCACTATATCTTTTGGCTTCGGTTTAATACCCTACATAATTATATGGATTGCAGTACCAAGCAGTGCTACCAAAATAATTGGGGGCACCCGCAAAAAATTATTCCGCGACCCGGATGATAAAAAAATTGCCGGTGTATGTTCAGGCATAGGCAACTATTTTGGTATTAGCGCATGGATACCAAGAGTATTATTCTTGTTGCCTTTCCTATCTTTTGTATTTCATTGGAGCCAGTGGGGCTTCTGGGCGTTCCCTAATTTTTTACGAGTCGGTTTTAGCCCCGGTGCATTATTGGCCTACATTATTTTATGGCTGGTAATACCAGAAGCAGGCAGCACTGCTGAAAAGCTGGAGATGAAAGGCTCTAAAGTTGATTTAAACACCATCAAAAATTCGGTTGTGGAAGAAATGAAAGGCGTACAGCAACGGGCCGAAAAATTAGGCCACGAAGCAAGGGCTTTTGCCGAAAGCAAAGGCAAAGCAATGGGTGCAGAAATGAGCTTTGCTGCAAAGCGGAGCAGGAAGTCGCTGGGGGATGTAATTGTACTCATCGTTAAAGCATTTGCTTACTTTATTATTGGTTGCTTTGGGTTTGCATTTGTTGTGGGGCTTTTTACTTTTGCAATTTTTTCTATCGGCTTTTTTCCACTTAAAGATTTTATATTGAGAGATGGCTGGCAAAACGCTTTTGCCTGGGGCACGCTGATTTTTTTTATTGCAGTACCTGTTATTGGCATTATAACATGGGTTATACGCAGGTTAGCAAAAATTAAAAGTAACCGCAAAGTATTGCGCTTTACATTTATCAGCCTTTGGCTTGTTGGGGTAATTTGTTTTGTTTCTTTAATATTTTCTGTAGGCAACGATTTTAAATCTTCCAACAATATTAATGAACAGGAAGTTTACTTAACAAACCCTGGCGCACAAAAAATGGAGGTTACAACCAACTCGCCAAGTAAAAAATACTACCGCAATAATTGGTTAAAGTTTGAACCATTTCAGGGCTTAAATGATGATACTGTTTTAATTGAAAATGTTACTGTTAAAATATTAAGGTCGCCTAATGACAGCTTTAAAGTAACAATGCTTAAAATGGCTAACGGCAGTGTAAGGCATGTTGCAGATACATTAGCAAGGTTGATACAATTTAATGTGGCGCAAAGAGATTCTTTGCTGGTGCTTGATAAGGGCGTTACAATCAATAAAACAGATAAATGGCGCAACCAACGCATTTTACTCACCCTATACGTACCCGTTGGAAAGCGCATAAAGGTAGACCGTAACGTAGGCTGGGGGCAGAATGTACACTTTAATGGCTTTGCTTATACTGATGATAACTACATAGATATCGATGGCGAAGAAAAAGGCTGGGACGAGGGAGTTGATTATGTTATGAAGGCAAATGGCTTATATACTTTGACCGGCGAACCTGCTGACTGGGACAAAAATGGCGACCATAGTAAAAGGAATAACGACGCAAACAATGATGATAATAATGCCAACAATGATACTAAATCATTCAACAAAAATGATACTGGCTACCGCTATAATGCTACGCCAAAAAAAATAGATTCATTAAAATTAAACCTCCATAAAATCCAGCAGCAATACAAAGATTCTTTGCTGAAAGAACAAAGGGAAATTGAAAAGAAAAAAGAAGACAACCAAAAGAAATTAGAAAAAATAATAGTTACCAAAACAGATATTGATACCAACGGTAACCGCACGTTACAATCTTATAGTCCAATTGCTTGCATTGGGTTAATATAGTTTCAATAGTTGAGTTGAAGTGAAACAAAGCACGTCCTGCCATTTTTGGCGGGACTTCTTTAGCCTCCCTGCCCTCCAAAAGAAGGTTCTAGCGTATTCAATTTTATAAGGCTTTACAAATTCGCAGAGTCGAGAACCCTCCTTGAAGAGCAGGGAGGCTGCATTTTACTTTTGTTTGAGGGGGTTTTTCAATGGTAAAAAACTATCATCAATAGAAACCACCTTTAGATTAATTGCCTTACACAGCTTGCGGTATAAACAATAAGCTGCCATCTCCATAACTTAAAAACCTAAAATCGTTTGCCAGGGCAAAATCATAATTTTTTTGCCAATCGTTACCAATGGCAGCCGCAACCAGCAACAATAACGTAGATTGTGGCTGGTGAAAATTGGTGATGATTGCCTTCGCTACTCTAAATTTATAACCTGGCGCAATTAATATTTGAGTGGTGGCAAATATCCTTTCAGTATTATTTTTATCCATCCAGCGCAACAAAGCATCCAGTGCGTCCGAGGTACAAAAGTTAGTAGTGCTCAATGGCGCTTCATAAACATCCCATTGGCTAATCTTTAAATCATTGATTATGCTTTCAGGAAATAATTTCGCCTTTACCCCCATCCAATACAAACTTTCAATAGTGCGTAAAGAAGTGGTACCAACGGCCGTGATATTGTTTTCATTATTTTGCAGCAAAGTTTTAATGGTGGCAGTTGTAACATCTATCCATTCGGCGTGCATTTCATGCTGCTCCATTACATCAGCTTTTACCGGTTTAAAAGTTCCGGCGCCTACATGCAAGGTTACAAAACTGGTTTCAATATTTTTTTCTTTTAGCGATTCAAAAACATTATCTGTAAAATGCAGCCCGGCCGTAGGTGCAGCTACAGAGCCATCGTATGTAGCATAAATGGTTTGGTACCTTTGCTTATCTGTTTCTTCCGGCTTTCTTTTTATGTATGGCGGCAGCGGTATATCACCCATTAACGCTAGTACTTCCGCAAAACTCAATTGTGCTGGTTGCCATTCAAATTCAACCACATAAGCATCTGGTAATTTTTCCACCAGCCTGGTTTTTAATAGTATTGTTTCTGTTAGATGTAAGGCTGTCTTTTCCAAAAAACCTTCCTTCCATTTGCCGGCACCGCCAATCATGCATTTCCAGCGCACCCGTTCTTTTTTACTCATGATGGTGCTGTACTCGTTGACAAGTTCGTAAGGCTCCAGGCAAAAAATCTCGATGATGCCACCGGTTGGTTTTTGAAACAATACCCTTGCTTGTATTACTTTGGTATCGTTAAAAACCAGCAGGCTTTTTTCAGGCAAAAATTGCGCAATGTTTTTATATACGCTTTGATGAATTTGACTGTCTTTATACACTAGCAGCTTAGACAAATCCCTATCTGCCAATGGAAATGCTGCGATTTTTTCATCGGGCAAAATATACGTGTAATCCGATATTGAAATATTTTTAGGATGCATTGTTGGTGTAATTAAAATTTAAAAGCTTGGCAGGCTTTGTACAAGAACAGAAATAGAAAAACACAACTGGCAATTATCCCACGCATGATTACTACAACCTTTATTGCCGCAGATTTGCAGATTCCCAGATTAACTTTGCTATAATCTACTAATTTGCGGCAACAACTTATCACTATTTGGCACCTGGTCCAGTACAGCTTTATTAATGATTTTTTGTGCACAAAATTAGGAATGTTTTAAATGGTAAAAATTTTAAACAGTTATGATGTATTTTTAAGATTCAACTTTTTAGTCAAAAAGAAATTTTTATGCAGATCATCAAACAGTCAATTTTATTATTGTTAGTTTTTATAAGCAGCACCATTTTTTCGCAGGTTATACCGCATCAATGGAAAGAAACTACTTCTGGCGGCTACACCTATCGCTACGTAACCGGCGACCCGGCAAAGGCAAGGTTTTATACTTTAAAAAACGGGCTAACAGTAATTTTAAGCGCCACCAATAAAGACCCCCGCATACAATGTTATGTGGCCACAAAAGCGGGCAGCAAAACAGACCCATCAAACCATACAGGATTAGCACATTACCTGGAACACATGCTTTTTAAAGGCACTGATAAATTTGGTTCTATGGATTGGGCGAAAGAAAAGCCAGAGCTTGACAAAATCAATGGGTTATACGAAACCTACAACCACAGTACCGATTCTGCCAGGCGTAAAGAAATTTACCATACGATAGATTCAGTTTCTGGCAAAGCCGCAACTTACGCCATTGCTAATGAGTATGATAAAATGATGTCGGCTATGGGTGCGCAAGGCACTAACGCTTTTACTTCTTTTGAAGAAACAGTTTATACAGATGACATTCCTTCCAATGCGGCAGATAAATATTTAGCGGTGCAGGGCGAACGTTTTCGTAACCCACAATTCCGGATTTTTCATACCGAACTGGAAGCGGTTTATGAAGAGAAAAACCGTGGCTTGGATAATGACGGCAGCAAGGTTTTTGAAAAATTATTTGCTGGCCTATTCAAGAACAATAATTACGGCAGACAGACAACCATCGGCACCATAGAGCATTTAAAAAACCCATCGCTTGAAGCCATCAGAAAATACTTTAACACCTATTATGTACCCAACAATATGGGCGTAATAATGAGCGGCGATTTTGAGCCTGATGTTATGATTAAAAAAATAGAAATGGCTTTTGCGTACATGCAGGAAAAGCCGATACCCAAATATAGTTTTGACCCCGAACAACCCATAACAGCACCAATAACAGAAGAAGTGGTTGGGCCAGATGCGGAGAATGTAACTATTGGTTACCGGCTGCCAGGCAACAAAGCTAAAGATGTTTTACTGGCAGATTTAGTGGGGCAGATATTGACCAATGGAAAAGCGGGATTGATGGACCTTAACCTGGTAAAAAAACAAAAACTATTGCGTGCATCTGCGTTTGCTTATACACTGATAGATTATGGCATATTGTTTATGCAGGGTAACCCAACCCAAGGGCAATCGCTGGAAGATGTAAAGGCATTGATGCTGGGCGAAATAGATAATCTTAAAAAAGGGAATTTTGATAATAACCTGATCACCTCCATCATTAACAACCAAAAGAAAAATAAGATAGAAGCAACAGAATCTTACAGCTCCAGGGCTAGCGATTTGATGGATGCTTTTACCAATGAGCTCGACTGGAAAACTCAGGTAGCTTACACAGACATGCTATCTAAATTGACTAAAAAAGATATTGTTGATTTTGCCAATAAATATTTTCTGGAAAACTACCTGATAATTTTTAAACGCAAGGGCGATGACAAGAATATTATAAAAGTTGATAAGCCTGCAATTACGCCGGTTGAAACAAACCGGGATGCACAATCTGCTTTTGTAAAAACGGTAAATGCTATGCCTTCAGCTATTACAAAACCTGTTTTTTTAGATTATACAAAAGACTTGCAAAAAAGCAAAGTAGGGCCTGCAGAAGTATTGTATGTGCATAATAAAGACAACGCTATTTTTAGGCTTTCTTACCGGTTCGACATGGGTACGTGGAACGATAAAAAATTAAGCATCGCCGCACAATACCTTCAATTTTTAGGTACCGGTAAAATGAGTGCGGAAGATATTACCAAAGAGTTTTACAAAATTGCCTGTAGCTTTTCTGTAAGCGCCGGAGCGGAATTTACCACCGTAAATATTGAAGGCCTGCAAGAAAACTTTACTAAAGCCGTTACCCTTTTTGAAGGCCTGCTAAAAAATTGCCAGCCAGACGAAGCAGCTTTAACAGCCTTGAAAGCGCGCTTGCTAAAAGCACGTACCGATGCAAAAGCAAACAAAGCCTCTATTATGAGCGGGCTTGTTTATTACGCCCGTTATGGCAGTAAAAACCCTTACAATTATGTGTTAAGCAATGATGAATTAAATGGCATTACTGCATCAGAGTTAGTAGAATATTTGCATTCCTTAAATAGCTACCCTCATAAAATTATTTATTATGGCCCCCAATTATTAGTGCCTTTTACCGCTGGCTTAAAAACATTGCATGCAATACCAGCTACCTTTAAGGCAGCACCAGAAAAAGTAAAATTCACCAACAGTGTAGAAGATAAAAACAAAGTGCTGTTTGCAGATTATAACATGGTGCAATCGGAAATACGCTGGGTGAGGAACACCAGTACTTACAGCCCTACAGAAGAGCCGGTGATAGATATTTTCAATAATTATTTTGGTGGCGGTATGGGTGCTTTGGTGTTCCAGACTATCAGGGAATCAAAAGCATTGGCTTACTCTACTTTTGCTTTTTATGCGGTGCCAGAAAAAAAAGAAGACCCTTTTTTTACGCTGGCCTATGTTGGTTGCCAGGCAGATAAATTCAATGAGTCTATTGTAGCCATGAACGAGTTGCTGAACGATTTACCGAACGTAGTGGAGAATATAAAGTTTGCCCGTGCTGGCATCAAAAAAGATATTGAGACTGGCCGCATTACGCAGGATGGCATTATTTACAATTACCTGGCCGCACAACGCAAAGGATTGGATTATGACATCCGCAAAAAAACGTATGCTGCAGTAGATAAGATAGGTTACGATGAACTAAAAGCTTTTCACACCAAGTATCTTGCTAACAAGCCTTACACGTATTGCGTTGTAGCATCTGAAAAAAAGGTTAGCGATGCGGATATGGGCAAATATGGTGAAGTTAAAAAGCTTAGCCTGGATGAAATTTTTGGGTATTAAACGGTATGAAGCCTTTATGTGATTGATTAAAAAAGAGCCTCTTTGTGGAGGCTCTTTTTTAATGCGGTGTTAGTTTTTAAATGTTGTTTATATGCGCCGTAGATACTACCTGTTTGTAGAAACAAAATAATAAAATTTGCAAATGGCACATAGCGGTTACCCTACTTAGTGGCGTACCTACGGCACGCTTTTTTTATTCAAAAATCCTTCGCTACAAACATGTAACCCCAATGGGGCATAAAGACAAAAATGAAATACAATTGCACCCCCTGTACGATTATATTTTAACAATTCTGAACCTTGGATACTATTTCAAATTGAAAGAGCCCCATAGAAGTTGATAAAAGCCCCTCATAGCTTTTTTTGTACAAGGAAGTGACATCCGCCCTGCTGCCATTCGGACGGGCAAGAATGACGCCCAAAGCTTTTTAGCTGGGGCAATAAATTTATTTATTGGCCAGCTTGCAGCGCAGCATTTGCTATTGCTTTACAGCTTGCCATTTTTAATTTCGTCCACAACGCCAGGGTCAAGCAGGGCGGATGTATCGCCTAAATTTGTGGTTTCGCCTTCGGCGATTTTCCTTAAGATGCGGCGCATAATTTTGCCGCTCCTGGTTTTTGGCAGCCCGGTTACAAACTGTATCTTATCTGGCTTGGCAATGGGGCCAATTATCCTGCTTACGGTTTGAAAAATATCTTTTCTGGTTGCTTCTTCATTGGTGTGCGGGCGGCTGTAAATTACATAGGCGTAAATGCCCTGCCCCTTAATATCGTGCGGATAGCCTACCACAGCGCTTTCTATAACGCCTGCATGCATGTTGATGGCGTTCTCTACTTCTGCTGTGCCAATGCGGTGCCCGCTTACATTCAGCACATCATCTACACGGCCTGTTATCCTGTAGTTGCCTTGTTTATCCCGCATGGCGCCATCGCCGGTAAAATATAAGTTGGGGTAAGTGGCAAAATAATTGGTGCGGCAACGTTCATGGTCGCCGTAGGTAGTGCGTAAAATACCGGGCCATGGTGCTTTGATGCAGAGGTTGCCTTTTACCAGTCCTTCTTCGTCCGGCTCGTCCACAACCTTACCATTTTCATCTACCAGTACCGGTTGTATGCCGGGCAATGGCAGTGTGGCCCAGCTTGGTTTTGCAGGGGTGACACCAGCCAGGTTAGAGATTAATATGCCGCCGGTTTCTGTTTGCCACCAGGTATCTACAATGGGGCTTTTTTGTTTGCCGATTTGTTCATCGTACCAATGCCATGCTTCTTCATTAATTGGCTCGCCAACGGTGCCTAATACTTTTATAGAAGAAAGGTCTTTTCCCTTCAACGGATCCAGCCCAAAACTCATTAAGCTTCTTATGGCCGTTGGTGCGGTGTACAGAATATTTACTTTGTATTTTTCGATGATATCCCAGAACCTGCCTGCATCCGGATAGGTTGGTATGCCTTCGAACATAATGCTGGTGCCGCCTGCGCTTAAGGGGCCGTATAGTATGTAGCTATGGCCTGTTATCCAGCCAATATCAGCCGTACAAAAATGCACATCGCCGGGCTTGTATTGAAACACGTTTACAAAAGTATAGTTAGCCCAAACCAGGTAGCCAGCGCAGGTATGCACTACGCCTTTAGGTTTGCCGGTACTGCCGGAGGTGTATAAAATAAACAGTGGGTCTTCGGCATCCATTTCGGTTGCAGGCATGCTTACTACGTTGTCTTTTTCAACCTGCGTTTCCGCATGTTCCATTTCATCTTCCCACCAAACATCCCGGCCTTTAAGCATGGAAACCGGGGTTCTTGTACGGGTATAGACGATGACTTTTTTTACGGTACGGTTACCTATCAGCGCATCGTCGATAATGCTTTTAAGCGGAATATCTTTGCCACCACGATAAGCGCCATCGCAGGTTACAATAAATTCTGCCTGTGCATCTAATAGCCTGTCTGCTATGCTTTGGGCGCTAAAGCCGCCGAAAATAACGCTGTGTATGGCACCAATCCTGGCACAGCCCAAAACAGCATAAGCCAGCTCTGGCACCATGCCCATGTAGATGCATACCCGGTCGCCTTTTTTTACGCCGTTGTTTATTAGCACTTGTGCAAACTGGCAAACCCTTTTGTGCAGGCGGTTGTAGGTAACAATCCTGGTGCGTTCTTCAGGGTTATTAGGTTCCCAGATGATGGCCGGTTTATCGCCCATTGTTTGTAAATGGCGGTCAATACAATTTTCGGTAATGTTGAGCTTGCCGCCTTTAAACCATTCAATTTTGGGTTCGGTAAAATTCCAATCTAAAACTTTATCCCACTTTTTGCGCCATAAAAAATTGTCCGCAATATCGGCCCAAAAGCCTTCGGGGTCATCTACACTTTTTTTGTAAGCAGCGTTGTATTCTTCTAATGAATTTATTTGGTAAGAGTTCGACATAACTAACAACCGTTTTTAGTAAGTGAAGCCAAATTTAAAACATGTAGTTGAAAACCGTACTATTTTATGCGATATAGTTTGAAATGAAGCGTTAATTAAGATGGCTGTATAAAAGCAACCGTTTGTTTTTTATAAAAAGATAAATAATTGTGTTGCTTACTGAGAAGAGCGCCCTTCATTACCAGCTATAATCCAATAACGTTAAGTTAAGGATTGCTCCGTTTTTTACCTCACCCCCAGCCCCTCTTCAAGCGAGATGGGCGCTTGGCCTTACGGCGCGAAAACCGCTTAACTTAGCGCTATTGAATTATCATTTAAAAAGTTATCAATTAACCCAGCCTTAATAATAAATTTTTACATTTTCGTTGCCGGTAAGGTTAATAGCGGGGTCATTTACTTTAATAGAATGGATGGTGTTTTTGGTACAGTAAGCCCGGCTGATAGCATTGGTATATACGCTGCCACAATCTGCAGAAATTAATACGCTTTGCGAAGTATACACAATGGTTAAAGTATCTGCGGGCGAATTATCAGCTAACTTAATAAAATAAGCAGCGGAGTCTACTGCAGGGTTTATAGAAAAAGCAGCGTTATAAAGATTTTGCTTTTTATTATAAATATAGGTGCCGCCAGCTAAGCCTATAGTAAGCGATGGCACTACGCTTGGTAACTCTCCATTAGCATAAAAACCAGCTTTAAAAACTACAATTTTTGATTGGCTGCAAATAGTATATTCATCTTTGCAGGAAAAGACAGAAAGCATGAGAAAAATAGAGAAAAACAGGGTAGTATAGTATTTCATAAATAGGTTTATTGATAAGAGAATTATAATTTATTAGGATTACGGACAATAAACGTTTTCATTTTAATAATAGTATGATATCATTTTTACCTTAAGTTATTTTAAGGTACATTTTAATGATTTAAAAATCAATGCCGTTAAGTTAAGACCTTTCCTCTCCTTTGGAGAGGGTTAGGGTGAGGTAAAGACAAACATATAAATCCTTAACTTAACGGCATTGATTTAAAAATGTTAATTAAATTTAAAAGTCATCTAATTTATATAACCCACGCACTATAAATTCGCCTTCGGTATCACCACCTCAGTAACTATGCCATTGCCAAACTTGTAGGTTTCGCAAACTGTTACCGGCAATTTTCCTTTAGCAATAATTTTTGCTTCCAATAGATCGAGGGCTACATTTTGCGTGTACTCGTCATCTTCGTAACAAGCAATTAAATTTTTTGCGGCACAAAAGTTTTTAATGGCATAAGGGTTGCCAAAAACAAAAGTTGCACTATTGGTTTGCCCCTGCAACTGCTTTACTAAATCAATTGCTGAGGCGCTAATACCAAAATTATTTAGTGGCGCACGGCTGTAATTATGTATGCCGATGATTACATTTTTATAGCGCTTTTTTATCAATTCCACGGTAGATAATATCCGTGCAGCATCCTGCTTATAATTAAAATAAAAAACGGCAGCATTAAAATCGGCACGCATCCTTTTTGCAAAAGTATTATCAGCGCTTATGCCAATGGCTACATAAGCCACGCTGGTAGTGGCTTTTTTGGTATCTGCTACCAGCGGAAAAAAATCTGTGCCTGCATTGTTCAATAGGGTAATGGCATTTTCGGCTACCAGCTTTTTCATAGCAGGCACATCTTTATTTAAATCGGCGGTAAGGCTGGTTGTATTGATTGGTTCAAAATGATTTTGCCCGTACAAGTATTTAGCTATCAGCACCCGTTTGCAATGCAGCGCTACATCTTGCCAGCTTAACTTTTTATCTTTAATGGCCTCTTTAATTTTTTGCAGGCTTTGTTCAATATCGCCGGGCAGGCAAAGCATGTCGTTGCCCGCAATAAGCGATTGTACAGATGCTGCGCCGTTAGGGAAATATTTTTTTACGCCCTGCATTTCCAAGGCATCTGTAAAAGTCAATCCTTCATAACCCAGGCTAGTACGCATTAGTCCTTGTACATTTTTAGGGGAGATGGAGGTAGCCCTGTTAATCGTGCTATCAATGGATGGGATGTATAAATGTGCCATCATAACGCTGGCGATACCCGCTTTAAATATTTGCCTAAACGGATATAGCTCCAGCGAATCCAGTTGTGCTATCGATTTGTTGATAACGGGTAAATCGAAATGAGAATCTACCGAAACATCGCCATGGCCCGGGAAATGCTTGGCGCAGGCCATAACGCCAATATCCTGCATGCCTTTCATATATTGAATGCCATATGCGGCTACTTTGTATTTATCCTCCCCAAAACTACGGTCGTTTATTACTGGGTTATCGGGATTATTATTTACATCCACCACCGGTGCATAATTTACATTTATACCCAGGCGCTTACATTGCTCGCCTACTACTTTGCCAAACTGGTACACTATCGTATCGTACTGCATAGCGCCAAGCATCATCTGTTTCGGCAACGCCATCACACTATCAAACAAGCGCATGCCTACGCCCCACTCTGCATCAATACACGTCATCAGCGGTGTTTGTGCAATGCTTTGTAAATTGTTGATGATGGTGGCTAGTTTAACGGGGTTGCCCTGAAAAAGGCAGATGCCCCCAACGTTATATTTTTTAATAGCCGCCGCCACTGCGCTATCATAATAAATGGGTGTTTTCGTTTTAAAATCGTAGGCAGATAAACGCAGTATCATTAATTGGGCAATGCGCTGGTCATCGGATAAACTCTTGTACACACTATCTGCCCAAACTTTTGCTTGTGTAGAATCTTTACTGATGCCTTGTGCCTTTCCCGTAAAAAAACTACCTAGTAAAAAGCCGAGTAGAAAAAATTTTCTTATCATAATAAAATAGTTGCACCACAAAATAAGCACATTTATATAGAGATATGTCCGGAAAATATTTTTTAACTTTAGCGTATGTTAATTGCAGATAGATACCGCCCGCATTATACTTACAATGACTATTGCCAATGGGAAGGCAAATGGGAATTAATTGAGGGCATACCGTATGCATTAAGCCAGCGTGAATAGCCAAAACATCAACGGATGGCCGTAGTATTAATGCGCCGTTTTGAAGACAAATTATCAGGCTTTCAAAATTGCTTCTTATATCCATCTATAAATTGGAAAATGGAAGAAGATACAATTGTTCGGCCAGATTTAATGATCGTGTCTCAATTAATTGATAAAGATTTTTTGGACTTTCCTCCCATGTTGCCCATAGAAATACTATCATCCTCTTCCGCATCAAAAGATAAGGGCGAAAAAATGGAGTTGTACCAGTCGCAACAAGTAAAATATTATTTTATTGCCGATCCACACGTAGAAACAATTGAAATCTATCAAATAATTAATGGCCAATATAAATTGGTAGGACGTAACCCCATCAATTATTTATTTAGTTTAGAAGATAACTGCACCGCAGATGTTAATTTTTCCACTATTTGGCCCTAACCTCAAAAAATATCTTTGTAAATTTGCAAAAAACAAGGAGAAACTTTGCCCGACATCATTCAATTATTGCCCGATAATATTGCTAATCAAATTGCAGCTGGTGAAGTGATCCAGCGGCCAGCCAGTGCTGTTAAAGAACTGCTGGAAAACGCCGTAGATGCAGGCGCTACCGAAATAAAACTGATTGTGAACGATGCCGGCAAAGCCTTGATACAAGTAATAGACAATGGCAAAGGCATGAGCGAAACCGACGCCCGCATGAGCTTTGAAAGGCATGCCACTTCCAAGATAAAAAATATAGACGACCTTTTTCACATTAAAACGATGGGTTTTAGGGGAGAAGCGCTCGCCAGTATAGCCGCCGTATCTCAGGTAGAACTGAAATCGAAAAAAGCCGAAGACATTACTGGTACCTGCATAGAAATTGATAACAGCGTAGTAAGGAAACAGGAAGCCGTTGCCATGCAGCAAGGCACCAGCATTGCCATGAAAAATTTATTTTTTAATGTGCCTGCGAGGCGGAATTTTTTAAAAAGCAACCCTTCTGAACTGCGCCATATCATTGATGAATTTATCCGTGTAAGCATGTCTTTCCCTGAAATTTTCTTTTCGCTTACCAGCAACGGGCAACAGGTTTTTCATTTAGAAAGCGGCTCACTAAAGCAACGCATTATACAAATACTGGGCAATAATTACAGCGCTAAACTGGTAAGCGTGCAGGAGCAAAGCGATTACATGAATATTTATGGCTTTGTAGGCAAACCCGAAACGACTAAAAAAACCCGTGGCGACCAATATTTTTTTGTGAACAACCGCTTTATTAAAAGTGCGTATTTAAACCATGCGGTAATGGGCGCTTTTGATGAAATGATAGCCAGGGATAGTTTCCCGATGTACACGCTCTTCATCGACCTCGACCCATCGCAAATAGACATCAACGTACACCCCACAAAACAAGAAATTAAGTTTGAAGACGAGAAGATAGTGTACGCTTTTGTGAAAAGCGCCGTTAAGCACGCGCTGGCACAATTCAGCATTGCGCCTACGCTCGATTTTGAATTGGATCCTTCCATCCAGCAACTCGATTCCATCAGCAAGCCTTTTACCGAAGAAAAGAAATCTTCCGCCGCTTCTTCATCTTTATACAATACTTTCAGCCAAAAAAACCAGGCGCATTTTATTGAAAATAAAAGTGGGCTAAAACATTGGAAAGATTTTTATGAGCCTGCTGAAAAAAGCACGCCTGTGGTTACCAACCTAACATTCGAACATTCCAACGATGAATTGTTAGCTAATAATCCAGAGCCTGGCTTTGTAAGCCTGCGTTCCCTTACAAGCGAGCCGCTAATGGTAATAGAGCATTTAACGCAGTTGCACAACACGTATATTATTGTACAAAACGATACCGGCTTTTTAGTTATCCAGCAACAAAATGCACACGAGCGAATTTTATACGAACGCTTTATAAAAGCAGTTGATGGCAAGCCCATCGCCATACAGCAAAACCTTTTTCCTATAACGCTGGAGCTTACTGCCATGGATATGGTAATACTGACAGAACTGTTGCCAGAGCTGCATTTTCTTGGTTATCATTTAGAGCCTTTTGGCAATAATACTTTTGTTATCCAGGGCACGCCGGCCGATGTAGGCCAGGGAAATGAAAAGTTAGCCATCGAAAAAATGCTGGAACAATACAAGCATTTTAGCGCCGATTTAAAATATACAAAAAGAGAAAAATTGTTTCGTTCATTAGCCTGGCAACAAGCCATAAAAGGCGGTACGCCACTTACGCAAAAAGAAATGAAAACTTTGGTAGAAGGCTTGTTTGCCTGCAACATGCCAAACATTACGCCCAACGGCAAACCGACTTACACTGCCTTCAAAAAAAATGAACTGGATAAAATGTTTGGCAGGTAAAAAGATAGGCACGGCTTATTTTATAAAATTAAATGTTACCATCATAATAGTAATAAACAGGCAGCTTAAGCCTGATAAAAATATATAATCGGCCACGTTCTCATATTTCTCCGATTTATCCGTCTGGCTCCTGATAGCTAAAAAAGATAAGATGCTACTGATCATAAATAGCAGCGTAGCAACCGCGGTGCATTCATCAATAAAGGTAGTGCCGCTTAAATTAAAAACTTTTAATGAGGTTAGCACCAAAAAACAAATGCCCAGTAAGTTGGCAGAGGTATTCAGGATATGGGGTGCTTTATTATTTTCAGCCATAAAAATTATTGTAAAACAAAATTAAGCCAACAGCTATGCACTACGGTTAAGTGCGGGTTAATTATGGTTAGTTTATAGCGAGGGGCAATCCGGCCTGCGGCGGATTGCTCCAACCAGGAGGCTATGGGCAGCATCGTTGCCCGTCCGAATGGCAGCCGGGCGGATGTCATCGCCCTGTACAAAAATAGCTATGAGCGGCTTTTACCACTAAGCAGGCTGGGCAGCAAACCCTGCATAATTACAAGTTTTAATCGAGCCAGGGGTTATTAAAAATTACAGGCAATAGCATTAGAAAAATATAATAAAATTTCACTATTGGCACCACCGGCCGAGAATCGTACAGGCTGCTAAAAGCTATGCCCAATTTAAATGCTTGCTAACAGCTACATCAAAATGAAGGCTAGATGCCAGCCTATACCCAACAAATAAATTGTTAAAAGACGTTTGGTAAAACACCATCAGCGAAAGGTTGCTATTGTTAGCTACTTTGCCTTCCCAACGCACATACGAGTTTGATTTTAGGAGGCTTGTCTGTTGGGTGCGTTGCACTACAGGTTTTACTGCACTATCAACGCCAACATAATTCCATAATTCAGTCTCGTACATCAATCCGGAGCCAACGCTTATTTCCCAATTGTTTCTATGCCAAAAATTATAGCGGGCATTGGTGCCGGCAATAAACCGATGTAGTATCCCCTTGGATTGATCCCATTTGTATTGGATAAAGTTTTCGGGCTGCCAGGTATTTTTATAGGCATGCCGCCAGCCAAGGTGCACATAACCAGCGTTAAAAAACTATTGTCCGCCATTATAAGTAAAACGGTAACTGGCAGCCAGTATCAGCAACTTTTTATAATGTTGCACCTGCAGGTTTAAAGTATTGGTGGCATCCAACAATAATGTTTTCTGCTTATCTCCTTAAAGCCCCATTGCCAGGTCGCCTTTTACAATTGTTTTATTATTGTAGGCCAGCGTATCGGTTTTATCAATAGTAAGTATTTGAGCTTTGGAAACAGCCAGGCTTATAGCTGCAACAACACAGAGGATAATTTTTTTTATGGACAATTTTAATGGATAATTTTTTAAATGATAATTCAATGCCGTTAAGTTAAGGATCTACATGTTTGTCTTTACCTCACCCTAACCCTCTCCAAAGGAGAGGAAAGGTCTTAACTTAACGGCATTAAATGATAATTGATAATGAAACACAGAAAGATATAGCGGTAAAGGGGCAAGCCCGCAAATTGAAAAAAAAATAAACTAAAAACCAGAAACCATAAACAAACCTACTGCTCTGTGTAATGGAAAGCCAAGCCACCATCAACATAATAAGTGCTTCCGGTAACATACTTTGCTTCATCGCTTGCCAAAAATGCAATTACGTTTGCCACATCTTCTGGCTCGCCTAAACGATGGAGCGATATATTATTTTGTAATGGCACCATTAATTCCGGCTTGCTTAAGAGGCTTGCATTAATAGGTGTCCTTATCGCCCCCGGCGCCACATTATTAATGCGGATGTTTAATGGCCCAAGCTCAACAGCCAAGTTGCGCATTACCATTTGCATGCCGCCTTTACTGGCACAATACACCGTAAAATTGGGGAACGGCAACTCTTCATGCACGCTACTGTTATTTACAATTACACCAGGCATATTTGCTTGCTGCAAGTATTTTACAAAGGCTTGCGTAAGAAAAAACATGCCTTTTAAATTTACATCCATCACAATATCGTATTGCTGCTCAGTCACTTCACAAAAGGGTGCCCGTATCTCTACTCCCGCATTATTTATCAGTATGTTTAATTGTCCAAAAGCTTCTACAGCATTGGCTATCATGCCTGCCACGTTTTCTACCTTACTAATATCCGAGGGTATAAAAATTGCTTTTGCACCGGTTGCTTCTACTTGCCGTACCGTTTCTTTTGCGTTATCGTCATCGTGTAAATCGTTTACTACAACGTTCGCACCCTCCTGCCCAAATTTTACCGCAATGGCACGCCCAATGCCACGCCCACTACCGGTTATCAAGACTGTTTTGCCAGAAAATTTCATCATTATTTTAGTGTTTGAAGATTAAAGATCTGCTAAAAACGGGTAGCGGCTTGTTTTCAATTGGTTACTGTTATTGATGAGTTATCATTAATGAGGTTACAATATAAATTCCTGTTTTCATTTATATGCTTAGCTAATATCTTGCCAAGGCAAGTGGTATTAAAAAACATTTTATTGCACCTAACCCTTACTATTTACTTACTGCCATGCCTTCAATAGATTAGGTGGTGCCCCCATTGTACCCCCTCATTAATGTTTTGATATGTAGTTGTTTTATAGCGTCACGTTTTTGCCGGGCTGTTTTTGTAAAATAACTATGCGCTGTTAAAAATTGGAGCTGCCGTTGTTCCCATTCTATTTTACTGCCCACTATTTTATAGGCTAGCACTTCCTTTTGCAGGTTATTGCTAATATCAAAAAAATCATCCCTGCCAAAATAATCCAGGTCTGCATCGCAAATAATTTGCTCCAGTTTATTACCGGGCAATTGAGGCACTTTTGTAGCCATTATTAATGCACAAATATTATCTATAGCATTTTCCGTAATGCCAAAACCCGGCAGCTGCTCCCTGGCAATTATACAACTTACGGCTTCATGGCCAGCGTAGGCATACAAAAAACCTGCATCATGGTACAACGCGGCAATCTCGAGTTCTAATAAAATTTGTTTATCTGTTATTCCTTCTGCTTTAGCAATTGCCATGCATTGTTCAGCAACATCCAGGGTATGGCCTAGCGTATGGTATGTAAGAGAAGGCGAAAGCCCTTTAAGGATTGATGATACATATTTTTGGATGGTGGTTACATTCGGCATAAACTGAAATATAAATATAGTACAATGCGGCTATAGTAGCGATGCATTTCAAATTTTCGTTTTATTTTTATACCCAGCGCTATCTTTTTTTAGCATACAGCGCCAGCGCCGCCATGCCAATGCGTCTGATACAGTTAATAACCCTTTTTTTGGTACTAAATTTTAAGGGCTTACAAATAAATTATCAATGGATGTATACCCAGCCATATAACTTACAAATCTACAGCCTACTAAAATTAATTTTATGGGGGCAGATAAAAATATTAAAAACGTAATGCAGAAGAACGGTAATGGGTTAACTTTATTATTCATACAAATTTATAAGATGCAATTAAAATCATTTTCGCCCATTGTAGCCATAGTAGCCGCAGCCTGCTTTATAGGATGTACGGGTAATGGAAGTAAAATAAACCCTGCTGCCACTACAGCGGCGGTGGAAGATGCAGACAAGCCTAATACTAATTACAAGCCCGCTTTTGAAGGGCAAACCAGGATTAAAAAAGTGATTACCAAAACGCCATATAAGGTAGAACAGATAGCAGAAAAATTAGGGCGCCCCTGGGCAATAATACCTATGCC
Organism: Ferruginibacter sp.; assembly: GCA_025351645.1. GTDB lineage: Bacteria > Bacteroidota > Bacteroidia > Chitinophagales > Chitinophagaceae > Ferruginibacter. The sequence continues at coordinate 1,241 of JANXVN010000278.1, read as the reverse complement.
GGATGGCAGGCTGATGATAACAGAAAAATCGGGCTTTATTACCATCCATTCCGCCGATGGAGCACAATTAAAAAAAGTAACCGGACTGCCACCGGTAGATGACAAAGGGCAGGGAGGATTACTGGATGTTGCTTTGGACCCCGCTTTTACCCAAAACAAAACAATCTATTGGACATTTTCTAAAAAAGTAGGCGATAGTAACCTTACTGCCGTTGGCAAAGGGCAATTATCCGCGGATGAAACCACCATACAAAACCCTATCGTTATTTTTCAGGCAACGCCGGCCCTTAAAAGCGAAAACCATTTTGGCTCAAGGCTTATGTTTGATAAAGAAGGCTACCTTTTTGTAACGGCTGGCGAGCGGTCAATTTTAGAAGGAAGGCAACAGGCACAATTATTAACCGCTGGTTTGGGGAAAATTTATCGGCTAACAAAAGATGGCAAAGCCGCACCCGGCAACCCTTTTATAGGCAAGGCAGGTGCACGCCCTGAAATTTATAGTTACGGGCACCGCAACCCGGAAAGCCTCGATATTAGCCCTGCCACCGGCGATGTATGGGAAGCAGAATTTGGCCCTCGTGGCGGCGATGAACTTAACCTTATTAAGCCAGGAAAAAATTATGGCTGGCCCATTATAACCTATGGCATTGAATACGATGGCAATAAAATAGGAGACTCTATCCAGCAAAAAGCAGGGATGGAACAACCAGTATATTATTGGGACCCGGTGATATCGCCCAGCGGCATGGTTTTTTATAACAGCGATTCAATACCAGAATGGAAAAACAACCTCTTTATTGGTTGCTTAAGCAGCGCACATATTGATAGGCTGATAATTGAAAATAATAAAGTTGTTGGCGAAGAAAGTTTGCTGCTGGATAAGAAAGAACGCATCCGTGATGTAGCCCAAATGAGCGGCAAATTGTATGCTGTTACCGATGGCGGATTTTTGTATGTAATAAGTAAGAAATAGCATTGCAGCTTGCTGGTACTACGCAACCCATAAAACTTTAATAATAATAATTTTATACTGCCATTTAGTATTGTAAAATGGAGAAGTACGAAGTTTTACTACCCTAAATGGCAGTGCATTTATATGTTCGTTATAGTCGTTATGCCGGATAAAATAATCTAACTAATGCAACATTAGTAGCACCAAAAAAATAGGTAACTGCCACTGTTTTTTTGGGAAATACAATTGGCATTATTACCTTTTTTTTGCGCTGCAAAAACCCAAAAAA
>JANXVN010000097.1 GCA_025351645.1 Ferruginibacter sp. | reverse complement strand
CAATGACTTTCAAATTATTTTTGTCTTCGATGTTGTTGTAGATTTTTCCATGCCTGTCTGCTACGGCAAACTCTGGGCCGCCATCTAAAGCTACTTTGCCAATTTCCTTCAATGTGCTTACATCTATTACAGAAGCATTATCGCTGCTGCCATTAAATGCAAATACCCTATTGCTAAATGCGTCATAGAGTATAGCATCTGGTTTTTTGCCGCTAAGCGGGATCGTCTTAATTATTTTAAGTGTGTTGATATCAAAAACAACAACAGCATCTGCCTTGCCATCGCTGATAAAGCCTTTGCCTGCATTGGCGGCAATTGCAATACCGTGGTTGCCCATCATTGCCCCGATGGTACCCACTAGTTTTTCAGTATTTAAGTCTATTACGTGAACAGTGGTGCCATGGGAAACATACAATTTTGCGCCTGTCTCATCAATGTATAAATAGTCGTAACCGCCATCGCCAGGCAAGGCTATCTGCTTATCGAAAACATACAATACTTTTTGTTGGGCGCAAGCTGTCCTGCTTACAAAAACTATGGTACAGCAGGATAAAACTGCCAGTATAAATTGCTTCATCTTATTAAATATTTATTTAGCTTATTTTTTATATAAAAAATATTTTAGTTTGCTTAGTGCTGGTTGCCTTTGTTATCGGTTGTATAGGCGCCCAGGTCCTGGTTGTATTTGGCCATGCCCGTTCCATATGCCGGCGAGCCATTTTGCAAACGGAAATCGTAGTTGTTAGGGTAGCCATTAGGTGCGGCTACCTTACCATCAAAATTAACGAACAATGGGTCGTAGTTACCTATTTTTTTGGAGAGCAGATCGCTGATTACAGTAGCGCCTACACCAGAAGCGGGGTAAAAATTATCCCTGATATTAATCTTCTGCGTAGAATCAACAAGGTCAGTATACACATCTACGGTAGCGTAAAAAAGGTTATTGCCGTAAGTTGTTTTTACAAGGTCGCCATCTGCAAAAAGTTCCAGCCCATGGTAGCAGTTTACAATAATGTTATTGTAGATATGGCCAATGGCGTTAACGCCCACAGATACAGCCCTGCCTGGTTCTGCAGAACCTCTGCGCCAGCCATTTGATACCAGCGTATTGTTGTACACTTCCACTTCTGTCTGTGGAAAGGGTACCGTCTTGTTTGTTTCCAATTTTATGCCACTGCCTGCCTGGCTAAAAATAACATTGTAAGCAACCACGCCTTTTGCACCCGATTTTAAATTGATGCCTTCGCCATCGGTGCTTCCCGAAGAGCTGATGGTATTTCTAAGGATAGTTACTGTGGCGTGAAAAAGCCCCATCAAATCATCTTGCCCATTGGTGAACCAGCTATCTTCTATATCCACCGCGATGGCCCTGTTAACAAGGATCGTCCTCCTTGCGCTTCCGCCCGCATCCGGCCCGCCGGTGTTGTCAATATGTGTCCATTTAATGGTAATAGCCTGTGCGCTATCGCATTGAAAACCACCCCAGGTACCAGGCTGCTTTGAATCGGAATTAAAAAATATAGGCTGTTCCTTAGAACCTAATAATTGTAGCACGCCCTGTACATTAAACTGCGCATTGTTTTTTACAATTACAATAGCACCTGGCTGTGCGGCAAGGGTATCGCCTTTTTTAACGGTAACATCGGCGGTAACGGTATAGGTTTGCCCTGTTAGTAAAGTACCCTTTAAAAACCCGCTGATATCGCCCGGCGAAATAGGGCTGGACGAAGGAATTTTTATTTGTGTAAATGTTGTTGTTTCCTCTTTACTGCAGGCGCTTAACAGCAGGCATGCGCAAAAAGCTTTTACAAATAGTTGACTATATTTTGTTAGCATTTGAAATATTTTTTAATTAAAGTGAATAACGAAAACCAATATTGAAACTGAGGTTATAAATGTCTTTGGATTGTACCAGGCCGCCAATTTTAATTGTAGTGGGCGTGTTAAGCAGGTTATTTAATTTGGCAGTGAGCACAAAGTGTTTACATACTTGTTGCTCGCCCGATAAGGATAAAAAAGATTGCGGCTGCTGGTAATAATCATAGCCGTAATTGGGGTACACAAATGCCAGCGTTTTACTTGTATAAGTGTAAGCCAGTTGTACAAAGGTTTTGCGTTGGTCGTTTTTATACAATAAAGAAATATTTACCACATTGCCCGTTTGCCCTTGCAGTGGCCTGCTTTGTAATTTTGGTATAGAGGTAGTTACACCAGAAGCATCTGTAGAAGTGTATATTTTAGTAGTATTTATTTTTGAATAAGTGTAGGTATAATTACCCAATACCCCGATGTTGCCAAAATATTTGCTGTAAACAATTTCTGCGCCGGTTACTTTTGCTGTGCCAAAATTTTGTGGCGATGTATTGGCTTGCCCGCTTACTAAGCTTGTTAAGGCAAACTCTATGGGATTATTTATATTTTTATAGAAAGCGCCAATAAATAATTGTTCTTCATTTTTAGGAAACAGTTCATACCGTATATCATAGTTATCAGCTACAGCATGCTTTACATCCGGGTTACCGGTAACATCCGTACTTTCTCCAAAAGTTGGCGTTGGCACTAACTCATATAGCGCAGGGCGGGAAATTGATTTGAAATAAGATGCCCTGATATTAGACTTGTCGGTCAATTTAAATTTTAGCTGTAGGCTCGGTAATGCATCTGTATAAGTTTTTTTAGCATTGCTGCGGATGTCCAGCACAACGGGATGTGTATCGTAACCCTGCTCTGTGCCTTCAACCCTAAGCCCACCTGTTATATCAACATTATTGAGTGTTATTTTAACCTGCCCGTACCCGGCAGTAATATTTTCATAGGCTGTATAATTAGCCTTATCGCTGGCTAAGGAACCTGTTACATTATACACCAGCCAATCAACAGAATAAATATCTATAAATGGGCTTTTGCCTCCGGTTGCTGTTGGCGTAGGCCTTAGCGTGTATTCATTTTGTGAATTATAGCGGGTACTATGCCTGTACAATCCACCGGCTTTTATTTCTATTGAACTACCTTTTCCCAAGCCTGTTTTATAGGCTAGGTTTGCAAGAACGCTTACATCTTTATTGCCGCTTTTTTGCCATATCCTCGATATAGTGTACAAATAATCGGGCGTGCTAGTAAAATCCGGATTAATTAATTTGTTGGTAGATATTTGTGCCCTATCGGGCGATTTTTGTATAGCGTTAGAATATACGCCCGCCCAGTCGAACAACAAGTGGTTGGATAGTACATGCGTGCCATGCAGCTTTAGGTTTTCAACAGACTGCTCCTGAATGCCAGAACGGTTATCATTAAATACTGCGCCAGTACCCGGGCCTACCCTGCCGCCATTACCACCTATTATGGACGTATCAATACTTAAACGGCTCTGGGCTATGTAGGTGTACAAAAATACATTGTCGAGCCCTATTTTGTTTTTATCATTAAACCTATAATCGATGTGGCCAGATAGCCCGTTGTTTAGCTGCTGGGTGGAGTAAGTGCGGTTAGCCACATCAGATATAACGGGTTGGTAACCTTTGCCCGGGCGGCTATCTAACTGCGCAATATTGAATTGGGAATTAGTACCATAATATTGGTTTTGGTAACTATCAGATATAATAAAACCAAGCTTATTTTTAAAATACCTATGCCCATAAGTAAACCCTAACAGCGAGGTTAAGGGCGCATTCTTTTTAACAAAATCAAGGTTAGCCCTGCTAAAATTACCGGGATGCGCCGTATAGCCTGCACCAAACTTTTCGGTTACGCTTTTGGTTTGCACAGCCCCATGCGAAAACTCATCAAACTTACGGTTGAAGAATATGGCACTGTAACCCAGTGACCCATTGACTTTAAAATATTCATTTTCAGGCGCATCCTTAAAAACCAGGTTTACGGTGCCGCCAATAGCATCGCCTTCCATTTGCGGTGTAAGCGTTTTGCTTACTTCAATCCTTTCTAATAAATCCGAAGGCACAATACTTAATGATATAAAGCGGGATGCAGGGTCTGGGCTGGCAACTTTAACGCCATTGATCAACGTGTTGTTATACCTTGGTTCCAGGCCGCGTATGATGGCATAGGCTTCATCAGACCCGCTGTTTCGCTGAAGGGTTACGGCAGATACCCGCTGTAGGGCATTGGCTGCATTTATATCCGGCGAGCGTTGCATGGCTTGTGCAGATAATACATTGGTAATGTTAGCGGCATTTTTTTCGGCGCGGCGCGAAGATGTTTCCGATTCGATATTTGCTTTGCTATAAATATTTACAGTTTCTATTGATTCAACCTTTTCTGAAAGTTCAATATTTAATTTAGATGTTGCGTTTACCGTAAGTTCTATCTCAGCCTTAAATTGTTCGTAACCGCTGTATTTTACTTTTACTTTATACAACCCCGGTTGAACGTTACTGATAAAATACTGCCCAAATGCGTCTGTAATGGCACCCCCTTTTTTATCGTCAAAATGAACGTAAGCCCCGCTGAGTGGCTCTTTCGTCTTCTTATCTATTATCTGCCCCTTTAAGCCAGCGTTTTGTGCAAAAGCCACAGAAGCGGTAAATATGAAAATGAGCAATCCGTAAATTTTGTTAGCCATGGTTATTTTTGATGCAAAAATTTTGCTCAATTCTGTGGCAAACCTGTGGAAAATTGTAATATTAAAATTATTAATGATAGCGTAACTAAAAGGTAATGTTATCGTAACAATCGGTGCATTTTTTGCAATATTTATTAGCCACCAAAAAGTACAGCCCACAACTTTACAGTAAAGCCAGTAAACATTTTATAGGTTAGCCAATGCAGGCTTTTTTACAGGCAACAAAAATCTTTACAATATTTACATAAAAAATTTGCCTGTTTGAAAAAAGGCATTTAGATTTGTAGTGTACTACTTAACTAATACACTAATTATACAAATCAACAACCTTTCTTTTGGTTATGATAAGAAAAAACTTTTGTATGAAGGCTTATCGCTTAACATTAAGCCTGGCAGCATTTATGGATTGCTTGGCAAAAATGGCGCAGGCAAATCTACCTTGCTTAAAAACATGATCGGCTTGCTATTTCCTACTAAAGGCAGCATATCTGTCAATGGCTTTACACCAAAAAAAAGGCTGCCCTCTTTTTTAGAGACAATCTATTTTATCCCTGAAGAAGTTTACGTGCCGCCACTGACTGTTTCCAACTACATGAAATTGTTTTCGCCCTTTTACCCTCATTTTGATGAGGCTAAGTTTGCCACTTACCTGGAACAACTTGATGTAAAGGACAAAGGCAAATTAAATACCCTTTCTTTTGGGCAACAAAAAAAGTTCATCATTGCTTTTGCGCTTGCTTGTAACACCAGGGTGCTGTTGCTGGATGAGCCTACAAACGGCCTGGACATTCCCTCTAAGATAAGGTTCAGGAAATTGATATCTTCTGTGTTCAGTGAAGACAAGATGATCTTCATATCTACCCACCAAATACGTGACCTTGAGAATTTGATAGACAAAGTGATTATAGTTGATAACGGGCAGTTGCTGCTGAATGCTTCTATTAGCGATATTGCTGACAAGCTTTGTTTTAAATCTGTGGGTTCAATAGCTGGTATAGAAAAAGTGCTGTATGCTGAAGCGTCGTTAAAAGGCTTTTCCATTGTAGCTGCAAACACAGCGCAAGAAGATTCTAAAGTAAACCTTGAACACCTGTTTAATGCAATTACCGAAAACCCAGTGATGGCAAAGGAAATTTTTAATTAAAATAAATAAGATTAAGCAGCATGTTCGCAAATACTATGTTATTATAGACAAGTCCCTGCTTTTCTTTTTTTTCTTGATAAAAAAAAGAAACAAAAAAAATCAAGGCTGCAAATAGAAAGGCTGAAATTTTAAATGCAAGGACTAAAATCAAAGAACTCGGCGGTAGAGCAAAATGCTTTTTAGCTTATGCCGCCTCAAACAACTTTGATTTCTTAACGCCTTACATTTAAAATTTCTAGCACTTTCTATTTGAGGCCGTAGGAATAGCTTGCATATGCAAATGAACTACTTAATCCTAAAAATAAAACAATGAACGATACTTTCAACTTCAAACGGTTCTTGCTGCTTTTGCAGAAAACCTTGCTGGAACGGCCTATGCAGCTTTTTGGCTTTACCGGGCTGATAATACTTTTTTCCCTGGTGTTTTATTTTCTATGCAAATCTATAGTAGGGTTTATGTTAGCTCAAAACTTAACTTTTGTGTTGGGACTTGTTGGTGGAGGAAGCTTTATGTCTTCTTTTATATTCTCGTATTTCTTTTCCAACGCTAGTGGTTCATGCTACCTCACCCTGCCTGCTTCGCATTTTGAAAAATGGCTTTGCGGCATATTGATTGCAGGCATTTTGTTCCCGCTGATTTACATGCTCACCTACCGGGCTATAGATACCAGTTTTGTGGGGCTTTATCACCAAGCCCTCGACCCCTCAGCTCCTTTTTACAAAGAGAAATATGATGCTGTATATCTGTTTGCTTTTGACGGAAAAGTTGCCAACAATATATACCCAATGTTCTTTTTCTCTTCTGGTGCTATGGTAGTCGGCTCCCTGTATTTTAACAAAGTTGCTTTTATAAAAGTAGCCTTGGTTGCAGGTGTTGGCTGTTTAGGCATTTATGGATTAAACTGGCTTGTAGCAAAAAGCTTTTTCGGCAACATACAAACGGCTTTTCCTTTTAAGTATGTAGATATGACTCTTGGCAAAGAAACAGGCTCGATAGAACTTACAAAAACATCGCAACTAATTAGTTCTTACTCGCTTTGTTACATTTATCCAGCGTTATTATGGGTATTGGCATATGTGCGTTTAAGGGAAAAAGAATTTTAAATTACAAGCATGGACTTTAGAGATAACCCCGCAATATACATACAGATAGCAGAATATGTTTGTGAACAGATACTATTGAAAAAATGGACTTTGGGAGACAAGGTCATAAGCATTAGGGACCTTGCCATTAGTATGGAAGTAAACCCTAACACAGTACAACGAGCTTATGATTTTTTGCAGCAAAAAGAAATTATTACCAATAAAAGAGGCATTGGCTATTTTATAGAAGCGGGTGCTATGGAAAAGATACTGGTTTTTAGAAGAGAACAATTTATCGAAAACGAACTGCCGGTATTTTTCAGGAACCTCTATCTTTTAAAGATTGACCTTAAGGATATTAAGCTGCAATTTGATCAATTTATCAAAGACAATTTTAAAAATAAATAATCATGAAATTAAGTACAAGTATATTAGTAACAATGATGCTGGTGCTGCTTGCAGGGGTATTGGCTGCTAACCTGGTAATGAAGAAGTCGTTCGATAAGATGGACAAGAACGATACGTATTGGAACTACAGGAAAGTATTAGAAAAGCCGTTTCGCTACCTCAAAGTATTGGGAGGCAACAGTACAAAAATAGCTTTTGAACAAAGCCCGAACTGTTCCATCCGCGTGCTGGATGGATGGTACGAGCATGAGGACGAACTGATAACAACATCCGTAAAGGATGATACCTTATTTGTAAAATTTGTGTACAATAGCAAGAACCCTGACGAGAAATGGTGGATGGGAAGAACAACACTGGTACGCATTTTTTCTCCGGAACTTTTATCGATCGATGGATATGATACCAATATAGGAATGTACAAGCTTAAACAGAAAAATATTACCATCTCAATGGCTGGTAAATCATCTTTTGAGATGGAAAGCAATATTGCCCTGCTTGACAATGTAGTAGTTTCTCAAAGAGATTCATCACAAATAGTAATTGAGATGTCGCCGGAATATCAACCAAATAAAGCGGTTGTTACTGCAAAAAATAGCTCAGTAATAATGAATAATGAGGCAATGGCAATTGGCTCTGTAAAGGCAACTATGCAAGGCAATACGATGCTTGATATTGGCCATGCACAAGTTGGCACACTGCAACTTACAATTACTGATAGTGCTGCCATACTGCTATCAGGTGGCACCTTAAAGAAATTCAAACTATAGATATTTAATCGAAAGCGCAATCATCCAACCAATCACAATACTTTCTTTTTTATGCTGCTATTAATTTTATCTTAACCAGCCATAAAACCAGCTTAAAAGCATTTGCGTAATTTAAAAAGAAGCACACAAACTTATATGCATCAATGAAAAGTGTACAGCATAGATAAGCCGCCAGTTTTATTTTGATAATAAGGCATTACCACTGTATGTGATACGCTATTTTTGAACAACAATTTTCGTACAGCAGGATACACAATATAAGCCAGCTTTGTTGATGCAATGCCAACACCGGCACCAGCAATAACGTCGCTTAGCCAATGCTTATTATTATACATCCTAAGCATGCCGGTTGCTGTAGCAGTAACATATCCCGCAACACCGTACCAGCCGGATACATCCTTATATTCTTGCCGTAAAAATTCTGCGGAGGCAAAAGCTTCAGCAGTATGGCCGGATGGAAAAGACAAATTTGACGAACCATCCGGGCGTTCCTCCTTTGATAAACTCTTAACAGACGTAACAGTTACATTTAAAAATATGTTGGATATAAAATAGATCATGCTACGGTCCCTGAAATTGTTTTTTCCATGTACGCCAGCAATATTCAATGCATACACTGCAGCGGCTGGCGCAAACTGCAGGTAATTATCACCATGCCATGTATTATGTGGGTTATCGCTCCAAAATTTTCTTTTAAAATATTCATTTACATTAAGCAAAGGGGGGCTTTTAATTGCAATAAGGCCATAAGCAATCATTGCAGCAGGCACTATAAATGGCTTGTAGCCTGCCGGCTTTTTTTTTATCATGGCTTGTTGCCATAAAATAACAGGCTTGCTTGTATCGGTTAGCCCTGTACGGGAAGAATCTGTTTGTTGTGCGTTCGAAGAAAAGGCACAGGAAATAAGAATAATTAAGGGTAACAAATGTTTTGACAATGCCATAAAATAATTGATGTTTATAAATTGCAAAAGTAACAGCATATTCTGTAGCAATGCTAAAGAAAAATAGGCAGCTAAGTATTTTAACCTGGTTTTGATGATTAAAGCTTTTTGATAAACCGAGACTAGCCTAATGATTAGGCTTGCCGTTTATGCGATTCCTTATACCTTTATTTTAGGCCTCAATATACAAATGCTGCCTGGCTTCGCCAACCAATAATTTTTCGGTTACTATTATAGTAAATGCCGTTGAGTTATGGATTAATTTGTTTGTCTTTACCTCACCCTAACCTTGTCCAAAGGCGAGGAAAGGCCTTAACTTAACGGCATTGTTTATAGTTGGCAGAATGATTGCTGCTAACAATTATAGCTTTTATATTTAACAATAGGTTTCGTGCGGCAATAAGCTATATTTTTAATTTATTGACAGGCTGGCCACTAATTAAGGTTTTAAAAATTGCTTGCCGTTTTTTTGGATATGCTGTACCCAGCGCCTTTACTTCTGTACCAAAGTTGCTCTGGTACAGCATCTCAAAAGAAGCTACTGTTTGGTTGATATCATGCTTACGGCTAACCTCCAAGCTTTTTTGCGACATGGCGCTGTAGGAATCTTCGTTTAAAAAAATGTTGGTTATTTTTTGTGCCAGGCTGCTAATATCGCCGGCATTGTACAAATACCCATTGCCGTTATCCTGCACAAGTTCCACCAAGGCACCTGCTTCAACTGCAATTACTGGCAAGCCTGTGGCAATGGCCTGCAAGGTAGCAAGGCTTAAAAGCTCAGCAGTGCTGGCTATGGCAAAACTGTGGCTGAGCTTATAAAAATAAGGCAGTTCTTCATCCGGCACAAAGCCTGTAAAAATTACGCTTTCTTTTATCCCTAATTCATCCGCAAGGGTTTCTAAGGCTGCTTTTTTTACTCCCTTTCCAACAACAACAAAACATAAATCTACTATCTTTAACGCAATAGCAACAGCTTTCAGCAGCTCATCAATATGTTTTTCCGGGTCAATCCTTCCTACAAATAGCAATACAGGCTTATTGGGTATTGCATATTTTTCTCTTATCTTATCCGTACTTCCGAATGGATTAAATTCCTGCAGGCTGATGCCGCTTGAAATGGCTAGTACATTTTTATGAAGCTTGGGCCTAATTAATTCTGCGCCAGTTTCTGTAGGCGTAGTTACAAATGATGCCTGGTTGAAAACTTTTGCAAAACGGGACCACATAAAGCTTTCGATCATTTTTTTTGCCACCTTATTGTTAAAAAGGGCTGTAAGGTTTTCTGGCATAAAGTGGTTGGTGCCCACTATTGGGATATGCATCGTTTTATTTACAGCAACAACCGCTTTAGATAATATAAAATGATCCTGAATATGAATTATATCAGGCTTAAAGTCGTTTATTAACCGCCGCATACGGGCTTTTAGCAGCACCGGCACAGTAAAGCGCAGCCTGGGATAATATAACAATGGCAATGAGGGCATGCCATAAACATCCATGCCATCAATCTTATTTTTAGTTAGCTCATTTTTTTCTGAAGGAGCTATTACGGCTACCTGGTGCCCCCTTTCTTGCAGCAAAGGCCCTAGCCTGGCAACAAAATAATACACGCCATTTAAATGAGGATAGTACGTTTCAGATACAAATAAAATTCTCATAACTTTTTAAGTTTTGATTTGATGACGAAAAATAAAATAAGTGCTACAGCTAGCACAATTGAAAAAGATGCAAAAAAATTAAGGTATTGGTTTATTTGTACGTAAGCCTGCCCAAACAAATAACCCAGCCCTACATAAAAAATATATTGCACTGCAGATGTAAGCAAGCATATACTAATAAACTTGCTGTACGCCACCTTTGCATTGCCTGCCATATATATTCCTGCTACGCCGATACCTAAAATTATTTTTGATAAAGAAATTGTTTTGCGCGGATTGGTTTCAAAATAAGCCCGGGCTCTTTCCATCTTAGCTTCCGTTAACCCTATCCGTTTTTTTATTTTCGCTAAAAATAAAGGCTTCGACTTTCCATACCTACCTATCGTGTACACAACAGAGTCGCCGATAACATCCCCAAAAACAATAATAGGGTAAGCATACAAAGGATCCATAATGCCCCTGGAACATAGCAGCCCGGCAATAACAGCAATAATAGGTCCTTCCACAATGCATAGTGGCAATAAGATGAAGTACCTGTACTGCATCAATAAATTAAAAATATAGTCCATTATAGCTTCAACGTTAAGAAGGTTTTACAAATGCCCTAAATATGTGCAGCTATCCATCCATATTTGGTGCAGTTATGTAAAAGCCATTCTTTAAAAATATATTTTATTAACCCAATTTTACCGCATTGTAAATTATGCTTGCATTAATTCTAGCGCAAGCATCATATTAACGGCTTGATTTACAAACAGATAGTAATTAAAAGGTAGTAGACAACATTAAATGGCACGCATACCCGCAATTAATAAAAATTAAAATGCCAATTTTAGTCCAAAGAACAACCCTGATTTATGCGCAGTGGCATCATTGCTTTTTGAGAGGCGCCAAAAATAATCGATAGATAAAAGATGGAATATATTTTCTACCCCTACCCCTGTTTCCATAAAAGGCTTGTTGGCGATAACTGAAAAATGTGCTGTATTGTTATAGGTTTGATTAGCTGCCGTCATGCTGCCCATAAACAGGTTAAAAGAATAGCGTTCCCTTAAGCCCAATTTGTTTAAAAAGGGGATATTATCAAACAGCATCCCGCCTGTGTATAGCCTTGTATGCAGGCTTAGGTATTGGTCTGCCGCATACTCGTAAGGAAGCATAGTGTTAAACTGGTACCGGCTATCAACATACGTTTCGTTGCCGCTGGGCACATCCAGCAAAAGGTATGGTGCAGTGCCATAAGTTTTACCCACACTTGCTTTATAATAAAAAATAGATTTTGGAGGTAACCTTAATCTTTGCTCAACCCCTATATTTATTTTTTGGTAAGTAAATTGCGCTTTGCCGAATTCGATGCCATAGGTAAAATTTACAGTAACGATAGGGTTATAATTATCCAGCCTTATAAGCCCATAATTAAATACAGTTGTTTTTTGCCCCTTTACAAACCTAAACCCAATAAAACCTTCCGCCACTGGCAACTGGCTTTTGTTAACGCTATCTATTGGATGGTTTGTAAGCTTATCTAACGGATGAAAAGTAAAATGGAATACCGGCAATAATTCTTTATACCCCAGGGATGCCTTTGCGCTTACATTTTTACTGATGTATTGTTCATGCTTTATCATAACAGACCCCTCAAAAATATTTGTTGAAGGGATTTTTTTCCTTAGCAGGGATGTAAGCAAATTATCATCGTCCAATTCATCATCGTCCTTTTCTAACAGGTAATTATAGTCAATGCTTCCGTTAATGCTAGTCTTGCTCCATTTTACCGCATTCCAAATATATTGCAGCCCCAGGTGGCCCTTTAATTGCTTATCTTTTGTGCCAAAAGCGATGTAGCCATTTACGTTTAGCTTTTTGCTGATGCCCGGCAATGTCCAAAACCCAATCCGGGAGCGAAGGCTTTCGGTAACATTAGTACTTAGTAAAGAGGTGAGCGGCCCAAATCGTATTTTATTGCCGGCATCATAAAACCCCATCCCGATGGTGTTGATGAGCTTTGCCTTTTTTTGATAAGTGCTATTTTTTTGCAAAGAATCCACCATCAGGTAAATACTTTTTTCGTGCCTTGATAAAGTATCTATGCGGTGCACCTTCCAGTAAGCATCATCCTTTTCAAATTGCGCTGTAGCTTCTGCATCCATGATAACTATAGCGCTATCATCGGGAGCTGCAACATTAAATTTTATATGGTTGATGGTGATGGTATTGTTGATGATAAGCCTCAACCCTTCGTCGTTAGCTTTAACTGGTATGCCAAGCAAGGCCAGCCCTGTTTCAAAATCAACCTTTGAGCTGTACCTGAAAGGCATATATTCTAAACGCTGGTTGGTGCTATCAAGGCTGAGCTTGTATTCTTCTATATAATGGATATCGTTTACAAAGTTGAGGTTGGCGGTTTTGCTAAGGCGCATATCAATTTTGCTGATAGAAAAAGTGCTATCGTTTATCCACAACGACCCGGCGAAGGCCCGCTCAAATTTTTGCTTTGGTGCAAAATGGACCTTGTACAATTTTTTGCCATCAACCATGCTGCTATCGCTAAAATAAAAATTATAATAATCGAAAGCAGTGTTGCTTAAGGGGCTTGCATAGGTTTGGTTAAAAACCGGTAACCAGTCATCATAAATATTGAAGCTAAAATTAAATTTATCCAGTTTCCGCAGCATGTCATCCGTTTGCAGGCCCAGCTTTTTCTTTGCCAGTACATTTTCCTTTTCTACAGCAGGCGAAAGCTGGTGGTATTTATTAGATATTGTTTCTGAAAAATACAGCGGCAAAATGGAACTGTTTTTATTGGCACTATCCATGCTCCTATAAATATTTGTAGTGAGGTTTTTTATGCCTTTATTATTTTTTGGCGCCGGATTAATATTGCTGATGTCAACCTCATGCCGGCTATATTGCCCGTAGCTGTAACTTGTAAACCTATCAGGGTTATTATGGCTTTTGTTCGCAATTACTTTTTTCATAAAGCGCTTACCAGGTTCTTTATCCATGCCGGAAAATTTAATAACAACATCGCTTAATAAAGAAACGTGCTCCTTTAATTGAAGGCTGAGCTTTTCTGAATGCCCTTTATGAAGTGACAATTTAAGCGGCTCAAAACCGGCATGTGTAAGTTCTACCGTGTCGTACCAATTATTTAATGCAACAACAAATGTGCCATCTGCTTTGCTCATAAAACCACCTTTGCTCCCTGTAAAATGAATGTTAACATTTGATATGGGCTGCATGGCCTCATCAGTTATCTGTCCCGAGATAATATAAGGGGCTTGTCCATTAACGCCTAAGTGATTAAGCAAAATTATGAAAGCCGCAAAAGTTATCTTACCAAAAAAATTATTCATAGCAATTTATACTAATATAAAACCCTTTTTTTCTTAATTGTTTAGTAATTTAAATACTACACCCTTTCCGTTGTATTCATTATTGATTTAAAAAATTCGATTACAAACAAGGCTTTGGGTTATATTATGAAAATTTGTCCAGCCAGGGCTTACATTACTTATAGTGTACTAATTTACTAAAATGGTTGGGCAGCCGAATTTTTTTTACAGCTAATTTATCAGCCATAAAAAAAGAACTACTTATTGCAGGCATGCCAAATTAAATGAAGCTGGTGCCTTTGGGTTTTTGGGATGGTTTTTCAGGTAAGTTATTTTAGCTGAAATATATCCTAGCGCCAATGCCAAAGGATAATCACTTATCCAGTGCACATCGGTATTTATCATTGCCAGGCCCGTTAATGTTGTAAGCCCATACCCAACAGGCCCTATCCATTTTTTGTTAGGGTAGTTAAAAATTAAAGTACTAACTGTTGCCATCATAGTTGCCAAATGCCCACTGGGAAAAGCATCATAATTAGAAGTATTTTGTTGAAACTCGCTAAAGCTGGGAAAAGGCCTCCATACGCCTCCTGGCTTTGTTGCAGTAAATGGGCTTTCCCTACCACTAATCCTTTTTAATAATTGGGTAGTAATGCCCATTGTGATAAAAGTTTCTGTAAGGTCAGATGCTGTATACAGGGCTTTCTTATCATGCCCAAGTTTTCCATATATATAAAGCCCCCCTGCAAGTATCATAGATGTACCGCCTTCTCCTAACTGATAAAAAGCACTGTTTAAGTTTTGAGGGATACGAAGTATTTTGGTTTTGCCAAACCGTATTGGGACCTTGTAATCTGTTTCAGAATGAAAATGCATTTGTGCGCTTACATGTTTAATACCGTCGGTTATTTGCTGGTCAAACGGCAATAAGGCGGCTGTTGAAGCCACAGTTATTAAAAACCATTTTAGGTTACGCTTTTGAAAAGGCGATTGAAATATTTGAGATATGTCGCCGGGCACATTGGTGATAAAACGAAAAGGCTTGAGCTTAACAGGAATTTCATCAGGCAGTACTTTTGCACTATCGGTAATGTACACCTGTTGGCCTATAGTTTTATAAGGGATGGCGAATATTGAAAATAACAGGGATAATTTTAAAAACATTTTTTTAACAGGCAGCTTCATTGGTATATTTTATAAGTTGAACCTGTTTGATGTATTAGTAACAAATAGGGTTTTTAATATTTGCTGGCCTTTCATTTGAACTTACATATAAGTTGCGCTTGTGTTAGAAAAGGTTGGATCAGCGGACAATTAATATAATTGCTTAGAATATGTAAAACTAGAAATAAAAATCTGTCAATACTTATTTAATTTTCAAATTGTTAAATAAAATGTAAAATTATAACTAAATCACACTGTTGGGTTGTAACAAACACAAAGCAATGTAGGTATGTTGAACTCAAATACTATGGGTTTCCAACCCAAAGTATTTGAGTTCAGGAATGAAAGTTCATTTGGTGGCTTCGTTATTCTTTTATTTTGTTTATCCCATTATTTAAACCGTTTGTAAAAGCTAAAGCCTTGGACTAAAGTCATAGCTTAAACTAACGTGTTGAGGCCAGTAAAATCAACCCTATAACCCCACATAAATACATTAATATTTACTGAATTTTAGTTGTTGTAGTTTTATACAACAGCCTTATCATAGATGGAAGCACTATCAACAGCAATGGCAGCGCAACTACAAAACCACCAATAACCGCAATAGCCAATGGCTGGTGCAACTGTGCGCCAGCGCCTATGCCCAGGGCTAGCGGCATTAAGGCTATAATGGCACCAAGAGCAGTCATAAGCTTAGGCCTTAGCCTTGTAGAAATGGCATATACCACCGCATCATCTGTAGTACTTGTTAGTAAAGATTCCTTGAATTGCAGGAAGGTGAAGATGGCATTTTCCCCTATAATGCCAACTATCATAATTAAGCCGGTATAGCTGCCTACATTGAGGGGCGTGCCGGTTAGGTATAAGCCAATGTAGCTGCCGGAAATACCCAGCATGGCTATGATCAATATTAAAAATGCAATCCTAAAATCTTTAAACAGAAATAATATTACGCCAAAAACCAGCAGGCTGCTGGTAACCAATATCATCAGCAGCTCTTTAAAAGATTGCTGCTGCTCAGCGTATGCGCCACCATACACAATGTAGTACCCTGCCGGCAGGCTTACCTGCGACCGGATAGTTTTTTGTATAGCCGCCATTACCGAGCCAAGCCCTCCATTCTCCAGCCTTGCTGTAACTACTCCCATAGTTTGCAAGTTCTCTCTTTGTATCTGTGCATCGCCTGTGGTTAACTGTATCGTTGCCAATTCATCCAACCGTTTTTGCCTGCCGCCTGCTAAAAAAATGGGCAGTGCGCTAATTTCCGCAATGCTCCTTGTACGGCTTCCGGGATACATCATCCTGATATTTGATAGTTGTTCTTTTTCTGCCAGGGTATTTGTTACAGTACCCTGTAGTGCAGCCTGCATCTGTAACTGAAGGTTTTGCGGCGTAAGCCCAAACTGTGCCAGCTTTATATTATCTGGCTGAATGCTTACCGATGGCCCAGCAAGCACAATGCCATTAAATACATCTGCCGTACCATTTACCTTGCCGATTATATCCGCTACATTGCGGCTGATGGCTTGCAGCCTGCCTGCATCGCCGCCAAATATTTTTACTTCTATTGGCTGTACGGAGTTCATCAAATCTCCCAGCATATCACCTATCACCTGCCCAAAATCAATTTTCAATGAGGGCTGCGTGGCTGCTATTTTTATGCGTATTTCATTAATCACTTCATCGGTGCTGCGCTTCCTTGTTTTCTTTAACTGAATAAGGTAATCGCCGGTATTAGGCTCAGTTATAAAAAAGCCCATTTGCGTTCCGGTGCGCCTGGAGTAAGCTTGCACTTCGGGTACTTTGGAGATGATTTTTTCTGCTTCTTGCAATATCCTGTCCGTTTCTGCAAGCGATGTGCCTGGCGGCGATGTGTAGTCCAACACAATGCTGCCTTCATCCATGGCCGGCAAAAAGCCCGTCTCTAATTTTGGAAGTATCAATGCAACGGCTACTATCAGCGCCGCTATAAAAATAAAACTTATAAACGGGCGGTAAATAAAGAAAGATACCCAGGCTTGTTTTTTTAAAACGGCCGGCTTGTGCTGCTTTGCATCCCTTTGTTGATG
Source organism: Ferruginibacter sp. (assembly GCA_025351645.1). GTDB lineage: Bacteria > Bacteroidota > Bacteroidia > Chitinophagales > Chitinophagaceae > Ferruginibacter. The sequence continues at coordinate 31,568 of JANXVN010000097.1, read as the reverse complement.
AGGCTTTTTTGTGAGCAATAAATAGATGATGGGCAGCCCAAGCCAGGTAACAAAAAATGAACAGATGAGCGTGATGATCATCGTATCCGTCATTACTTTAAAATAGGCACCGGCCACGCCGCTCATTAATACAAAAGGTATAAAAATAACAATAGTGCTTATAGATGAACCCACCATAGCAGGCAATAAATAATGGATAGCTTTTTGTACTATCGTATTTGTAGGCTCTGTTGGATGCTCTTCATGCGAGCGGTGTATCTGTTCCATCACCACTATTGCATCATCAATAATAAGCCCTATGGCAGCGGCTATGGCACCAAGCGTCATTATGTTTAGGCTATATCCTATGGCATATAACACTATCAGTGTAAGTGCTAGCGTAACAGGTATGGTTATTAAAATGGTAAGGCTCGCCTTGGCAGAACGTAAAAAAATAATGGCTACGATTATAGCAAGCGCCAGCCCAATCCATAAGCTGTCGGTAACGCTTTTTACAGATTCCTGCACAAAATCTGCCTGGTCGTAATACGGCTGTATGGTAACCCCCGCAGGAAGCAGCGGCTTTAATAATGCAACCTTCTTTTTTATATCCGTTGCTAAAGTAATAAGGTTTGTATTGGGCTGCTTGATGATGGCTACAAGTATGCCATCGTGCCCGTTGGCATTTATCTTTACATACTCTACCGCTTCGTTCACTTTTACCTCTGCCACATCTTTAAGTTGTATTACCCTTTTGCCATTGTTGCTGATGATCACGTTTTTGAGGTCATCAATGGTATGCACGGTAGCATCTGTAACGGTGAGGTAAAGAAAATGAGCATCCGATAAATAACCGTTGGCCTTAATAAAATCTGTTTGGCTTAATGCAGCGCTAATAACATCCGGCGTTAGGGAAAGCGTGCTCATTTTTTGGGGATCCAGCGTAAGCCAATATTCCTTATCCTTGCCGCCAATAATGCGTACTTCCGCAATGCCGGCAACCTGAGATAAAAATGGCTTAATGGTGTACAAGGCAAGCAGCTTTAGTTCAATCGGCGTTTTATTATGGCTCTCTAACGAAAAGCCCATTACCGGCAAAATGGATGGGTTCATTTTTTCAACCGTTACATTTACCTCTGCCGGCATGGCACCCTTAGCCTGGCTGATGGCGGATTCTATACGTTGCTGCGTTAAGTCTACATTTGTTTTCCAATCTACAAAAGCAGATATCTCGCAGCTTCCCCTGCTGGTAGTACTTCGTATTAAAGTAATACCCGGCACTTTTTTAATGGCTGTTTCAAGCGGCTTGGTAACCGTTACCATCATTTTGCTAACGGGTTGCAGCCCGGCATCTGCAATTATTTTTATTTTAGGAAAAGTTATTTCAGGAAACAAAGAGACCTGCAGGCTTTGGTAGGCAAGTATACCGCCCATTATGAGCAATGCGAGCAGCACTGTTACCGGATTTTTGTAAGTGGTAAAAAAATTTTTCAAATTTATATCTTTAGTCTTTTGTAGAAGCAGGTACAGAAACTTTTACTTTTGCTGTATCAGGCAAAGCATAATTGCCCGTTAATAATATTTTATCCTGCGGAGAAAATACAGGCGAAACAATTTGTACATTATCGCCTGTTTCGATGCCTTTTTGAATGATAGTTTTAGCAGCGGTACTGTCATTTATAAGCTTCATTACCCAAAAGCTGGATTGTGCCTCATCCGATAAAACCGCAGCCTTTGGCAAAAAGGCCGCATTGCTGGCTTCATGCTTCACCAGCCTAACTTTCGCTATCAGGTTTTCGGGCAATGTGTGGGTTGTATTTACTTTTAGTATTACCCGTTGCGTTTGCGATGCAGAATCCATGCCCGGCATTACGCCACTTACGGAAGCCATCATTTTTTCGCCATCGGGCAAAGTTAGCTGCACACTTTTTTTGCCAATAATATATGGGCGCATCCCGTAAGGGAGGTCTAATAAAAATACAAAGCTCCTGGTGTCTGTTACCACTGCCAACTGCTCGCCATCCTGTACATAATCGCCGGGCTGGTGGGTTACTTCAGAAATAAAGCCGGTGCCGTTTGAATGGATGGTATTAACGCCGCTAAATTTAAAAGATGGGTCAAGTATATCAATGGTATTGCCAATACTTACTGCCTCTTTGGTTTTAATTGTAAACAATGCCTGCCCCGTACTTACCTTTTTATTTAATTGCACATCAGCCTTTTGCAGGTAGCCGTTTAGGTTAGACCTCAGTATCCACTTTTGCCTGAATACAGAAGTGGCGTTTAGCTCCACGAATTCTTCCATAGGGCCAGTGCTTATGGCTATTACCGTTACAGGCGTAATAGCCTCGGGCGTTTCCTCTACAGTTGCAGCGGCTTCCTTTTTGGCTTGGCAGCCGGCAAGCAAAATGCCACCAACAAAAGCAATATATAAAAAATATTTTTTCATAGTAATGGTTTACCTGTTCCAGTAATTTATTTGGTTGATGAGTTGAAGCCTGGTGATGGTATTATCGTTAATGAGGCTGCGTGCGTTTTGGTAATTGTTGAGCGACAATATATAATCGTACACCCTAACATCGCCTGACTGCAATAATTTTTCGTTGAGCTTTATAAGCGTTTCTATATATTTTAATTGCAGGCTTATATCGCTGATGAGGCTGTTGGCAGCCTCCAGTTGCTGCCTAAACTGTGCTATTTGCTGGTAGTATTGCTTTGCAAAATACTGGCTGTTGGCAAGCCGGGTATCTTCCTGCGCAGCTATTTTGCCATACTGCAATTTCTTTTGCCTGCCATCATAAATAGGTAGGGTAAGGCTTAGCCCAAAACTGGTACCTATATTTTTATAGGGCCTGTATTCAAGGCTGGTATTATATCCTGCATCTGCAAAGGCATTCAATTTTGGGCGGTAGGCAATATCTACCAACGATTTGCTGTTGGCCAGCGTAAGGCTATCAATGTAATATTTCCTAAAAAAAGCAGACTGGTTAACATCCGGCAGCTCTGCGATATCGATGACCGGTATTTGCAATGCTGGCTGAGCGGTATCTGCTATGCCTGCCAGGTAATTTAATATGGCATAATCGTTCCTATAAACATTTAGCTGCTGCTTTAGCTTAAATTGATTTTGTTGCAGGGTAACATAAAAGGTAAGGTAATCCACCTGCCGGTACACATTTTTTTCAGTCAGTTTTTTAAGCACGATATCTTGCTTAACTAACATATCCTGTATCTCGGTAGTAAACCCAACCTGCAGCATGTCGCCATACGTAGCGATGTATTGGCCAATAATGGATTTTTTTATATCCTGCTGGCTGATTGCCGCATTGTTCCTTACTGCCTGGCTAAGCAGCCGCAAGCTGGCAAACTGCACCTTGTTGACAGCACCGTTCAGCAATGATTTATTTACGCCTACCAGGGCATTTACATTGGCGCCATTGGTGATGGCTTTATCGTAACCAAAGCCACCAATAATAGGCGCATAACTATCAATGCTGGTAAATGCAACCTGTGGCTGCTGGCTTGCAAGTATCAGCAGGCTATCAAACTGGTTTACCTTTATCTGGTTTTGAAAATCCCTAACCAGCGGGCTATTGGTTGTAGCCTGGGCGATGTAAAAATCAAGCCCACGCTGCTGCCCATACGTTTGGTGTATGAGGCAGCAATATAGTAAAACTAATATCCAACAAAACTTCATCAGGTTTTTTTTGTATCCTAAAAATTATTTTCCAACTACTAAAATCTGAAAAGTGCCAGCCTTCATTTTTGGCCATCCTTTATCGCCCGGTGCTGCTGGTTCAAAATCTGCCGCAGGCAAATAAATTAAATGGGTTTCTTTATCCAATGCTATTGTACGGGCACTTTTTTTAGTAACTACAGTTTGCACCACGTCAAATTTATTGGCGCTTGCTTCATGTATAACGGTAAGCGTGCCCTCGCCATTGGAAGTATAAATTAGTTTGGTTGCATCATCAAAAGCAACGCCATCGCAGCCATCGCCAATAGGCACTTTGCTGATAATTTTTCCATTGGTAGCATCTACAACCATCAATAATTTTTCACAGCCGGCAAACAGCCTTTTGGTTGCCTTGTCTATCGCTAAACCAGTAGGGCTTTGGCCTGGTGCAATGCTCCAGCGGCTCAAAACCTTAAACGTTGTTGCATCAATGGCAACTATCTCATTTTTATCTTCAACGTTCACAAATATTTTTCCTGCTCCGTCGCTTACTGCTGTTTCTGGCTTGCCACCAACATTCACACTGCCTATCACTTTTCCTTTTATAGGGTCTACGATGCTCAGGTTTTTTCCTTTCCCGTTACAGGTAATTATTTTTTTAGTGAAAGGCTCGTAAAAAATTGCATCCGGGTTTTGGCCTACAGGTATCTGGGCAAGTACTTTGTTTGTATTCATATCGAAAACAGAAACGGTGTTTAACCTGCCGTTGCTTGTATATCCTTTGCCGCCAGCAACATCGAAAGCTATGCCATGCACGCCAGCCGTGTTTTCAATTACGCCCACAGAGTCGCCAGTTTTTTTGTTGAGGATATTTACCTGCGAGCCATGGCTTACATACAGCCAATCATTTATTGGGCCAACTTCAATATAATCCCATCCGCCAGCGCTTGCAATATGCCAGGTGTTTAAAATACGCAGTTTTGTTTTTTGAGCATTTACAGCACCAGCGATAAAAACTGCGGATAACAATGTAAAAGCAATTACTTTTTTCATGATGTTTGTTTTTTATAAGTGAATAAATTACTTTGCCTGCACCCAGGAATCAATATCCATTTTATGGGCCAGTTAAAATTTACGTTTTTTTCGATGCCGGTAAGTTTCGGGTTGTTCTTTTTTATCTTACCTCATATCCTTTTTAAAAAGAGTTGGCATACTACCCTTAAAAAGAAAATGGCTTACTTACGGTACTGCAGTATGCACGCTTATGCTTTTGTTTCTTTTATAAATTTTCCGCTGGCATCAAATATCACATCCTTACCATCCACTTCAGCTTCATAGGTTACGGTGCCATCCGCCCTGGTAATTTTTGCACCCTCTTTAATGGCCTTGCCTGCATAGTGCGCCTTTACATAAGCTAATACCGGTGCAGGCAATGCGGTTACTTTAATACCGGTTTCTGTTTCCGCCAAAACACCATCCTTGTCAATTAGTACGCTCATTGTATTGCCATCTTGCTTAAAGCCAGCTTCATATTTACCAGCTTCTAATTCCCATTTCGCATTGGCGGAGGGGTACATTTTTACAAATGTTGCCCTTACATTGGCAGGCACTTTTGAGGCTGCTAGTTTTTGGGCAAAAAGATAAGGGCATCCTGCTACTAAAAGTGCAGCTACTGTCAATAATTTTTTCATGGCCATCGTTTTTGTTGATGAAATACAAACCTACCAACCGATTCTGGAGCTAAATTGAAGTTTCATAAAAATGATGGCTCCCTTATCATAAACATTTGTGAAAGGGTATTGCCTTCTATTAAACCTATCCATTAATACTTCAATTTTTTTTGATGATTTAAAATTGTATTGCCAACCGGTGCATTTTTTCTACATAAGTATACGTGATGCCAAGGTGATATTGGCCGCATATCTTTTTCACTATCGCAAGCCCAAGGCCTAAAGATTCAGAATCGACTTTTGCCTTTTTAAACCTTTCAAATAATTGGCTCGTGTCAATATTAGGCGGCATGCCGGTATTGGTTATTACCAACTGATGCGCATCAAGCACCACATCAATTGAGCCGTTTTCTACGTTGTGTTTAATGGCATTATTGATAAGGTTAGATATTAGTACTTGTGCCATAGCCTCGTTCATTTTCACTTCTGCACTGTCGCCTATTTTTTTTGTAAGGGTTATCTTCTTTGCAGTTATCAGCTCTTCATATTTATCAAGGTAATGGCTGATAATTTGCTGTATGCCCACCAGCCCGGATTGCTGGAACTGTTCATTATCTATCTTGGTTAGCAAAAGCAATGACTTGTTAAGTTTAGATAAACGGCTTGCTTCGTCATGGATGGTTAATATATCCCGCATCTGTGGCTCGGTAAAGTTTTCTCCCTGTATCAGCAGTTCAATCTTTGAATTGATGATGGCCAGTGGCGTCTGTATTTCGTGCGAAGCATTTTCTGTAAAACTTTTTAATGCCGTATAGTCGTTAATAACACGGTTGCTCATGGTAGTAACCGCTTTATTAAGGTGCATAAATTCAGTGATATTATTATCATGCAACTGAAGCGGGCTTATAGAGCTTACATTAAATTGCTGTAGTTCTTTTAAAGTGTCATTAAAAGGGTGCCATAATTTATTGAGCACAAAACGGTTAACGGAAAACAGTACGGCCAATAGCAATAACACCATTGCTAGTGTTATCAATACAATTAATTTTATCAGGTCTTCTGTACCCTCCTGCGACTTGGATACATAGGCTTTATAATTGCTACCATCAAGGGTTAAAGAAAAAATAAGGACTCTCGTGGAAACGGTTTCGTGCTCCAAAGGATTATATATATCCAGGCTGGTAATGGTGGTTTTTAAAGATTGTGACGCAGGCTTAAAAGCAATTTTAAGGTCTTTATAATCTGCAGCATTAGGCAACATTTTGTTCTTTGCCGCATAGTCTATTATTTCCTGCTGTTCTACTTTAAGGTCGTCATCTAACTGGCTTAGCAGTATAGATTGCAAAATATAATAGTAACAGATACTGCTAAGCAAAAGAACAGTTATGGTCGCAAAAATATTAGCCCGGTTGTATCTCGTGAGGAGCTTCATTTATCAGTAAATTTATAGCCCATGCCGTAAACAGATTTTATATAATCGCCACTGCCAGCCTCCATCAGTTTTTTTCGCAGGTTTTTGATATGGGTATAAATAAAATCAAGGTTCCCGCCCATTTCATCGCCCCATAAATGTTCTACAATCGCACTTTTGGAGATTACCTTTTTTTTATTCGTTATAAAATAAAGCAACATTTCAAATTCTTTTTTTGTCATGCTTAACGCAATGCCGTTTATAGTTACTGCCTTTGCTGCCGTATCAATAGAAATTTCGTGGAAAGATACCATGCTGCTGCCACCAAATTTTTTACGCCGGATAATGGCCGCTATCCTTGCGCTCAGTTCAGATAGGTGGAAAGGCTTGGCAAGGTAATCGTCTGCACCTAAAGAAAGCCCTGTTACTTTATCGCTGATAGAACCTTTTGCAGACATTATCAGCACGCCATCCAACTTATTATTTGCCCGAAGTTCTTTTAATATGGTGAGCCCACTGCCGCCCGGAAGCGTAATATCAAGCAATATACAATCGTAGTCATGAATTTCCGTCTTTTTAATGGCGGTATCAAAATCGGCAGCTACCTCGCACACATAGCGATGTCCCTTTAAGTAGGTGCAGATGCTATCGCTTAATGCTTTTTCATCTTCTATAACCAATATCTTCACTTTTGTATTTTAATGTAAGCTAGCTAACAATGTTGGAGGAAATTTGTAGTTGTAACAATACCTATCAAACATCCATATAAATATTAAAAAAGGTAAAAAACTTGTTAGCTGGTATTTTCATCCCTTATATTGTCCTGCTCAGGGATTTAAAAAGCTCAATGACAGCATTCTATTAATTTGTGTGGTTGAAAAAGGTAATTTTATACTATGCAACTAGAGAAAAAGCATAAGCAGCTACTAGCAATAACCGGCATATTTTTATTAGCGGTACTAATGTTTGGGGTAACGATGGTTTTTTTTGTAAAGGAACCGCCAGACAAGCACAAGGAAGCGGTGGAAAAAACGGTGAGTTATATAATTGCTATCATTTTGGCGGTGGTGGTAAACCTGGCCAATATTATTTTTATAATACCCTTGTTAATTAAGGCAAAGTGGAAAAAATGGATTGCTAATTATTTATTCAGCTACCTACTATTTTTAAGTAGCGCTGTGTTTATTTGGTACGTAGTCCTTTTAAATATGTTCGACTATCGCTATAAGGTATTTCCATTTATACCCGCATGCATAGTGAACACTTTTATTTTAATGCTGGCAGAAGTAGTATTTGCACGATACGATGAAGAAAATACCAAACTGGAAAACGCTATGCTCAAGATGTCGAGCCTGCAGGCACAGCATGAAAAACTGAAGCACCAGCTTCATCCTCATTTTTTATTTAATTCGCTCAATGCGCTAAAAACGCTGATTAAGCGCAACCCCCAACAAGCAGAAAGTTACCTGATAAAGCTGTCGGAATTTTTGCGGTTTTCTATTTCGCATAATGAACAAAATATTGTTTCATTAAAAGAAGAACTAAAATTTTCAATGTATTATTTAGAGATGCAAAAGACAAGGTTTAACAACACCTTATTTTACAGCATTGAAATACCCGATGCAATTATAAATGGTGTGCAACTACCGGTTTTTTCGTTACAGCTTTTATTGGAAAATGCAATAAAGCACAATGCCATGACCGATGAATGCCCATTGCACATTGCTATAGAATACGTTTCACCAGGCCGGCTGCTGGTTAAAAACAACGTAACTGAAAAGATGAGCATACATACCGGCCAAGGCATTGGGCTTAAAAACCTTTCTGAAAGGTACCTGCTGCTGATACAGGAAGACATAGCCGTAATTGCTGATAACGAAAACTTTATGGTGTACATAAAAACAATACTGCCATGAACATAGTGATAATAGAAGATGAAACAATGAGTGCCGAAGACCTGGCAGAGATCATCCTGCAAGTTGATAGGTCAATCAGGATATTGGGCATATTTGCTTCGGTAAAAAAAGCTGTAGATTATTTAAAGACAAGGCCCGCCATCGACCTTATTTTTGCAGATGTGCAGTTAGGCGATGGGTTAAGCTTTGAAATTTTTAGAGAAGTAAAGATAAACGCTCCTATCATTTTTTGCACCGCATTCGATGAATATGCCATCGAAGCTTTTAAGACGAATGCCATTGAATATATCCTTAAGCCTTTTGATAAAGGCGCCATAGAAAACGCCCTTAATAAATACCATCAGCTAAAGCAATATTTTGCGCCCATAGATTATAATTTACTCATCAATAAATTAACGGGCAGCAGCAGGAACGAATACAGCTCTATACTGGTTTATCAAAAAGAAAAAGTGCTGCCTGTAAAAATTATTGATATAGCAGTGTGTTATATTGAAAACGAGATAACCAGGATACTATGCTTCGATAAAAAAACATACATGGTTACGCAAACGCTTGATGAGCTTGAAAAGATAGGCAGGACTACATTTTTTAGGGCCAACAGGCAAAGCCTGGTAAACAGGCTTGCCGTAACAGATGCGGCTAGTTATTACAACCGCAAGTACGCTATCAACCTTAACGTACCGCATACAGAAATTATAATCGTGAGCAAAAACAGGGTTGCCGATTTTCTGGGCTGGTTAGTGCAGGAATAGTTAGGAGTTATAAGTTATGAGTTATGAGTTAGGAATTATGAGTTTATTAGTTATAGCTTTCCATTATTGGCTTTTAATTTTATCGTATCTATTTTGTTATTTATACTTAATTGACTGCCCTAAGTTATGGGGTATTTTTCCATCGGGGCAGTTGCTGCTCGGCGCTGTATTGGCAGAAGGCCTTGATATGGAACACTTGTACAACTTTGTATTACCTACCAAATACATGTTTTAATGGAACAAACAATACCTTCCCCTACACGCTTAACGCAATGCCATTGAGACGTAATCACAAATTCAGTTGTTAGCATCGTTCACCCTCTATTTTGTCCACCTCGCCAACTTTCTACCTATTTTATTTTTTAGTTAATAATAGGTTTGCAATTCAAGCATTAGTGATCACTAAAACAATTTATGTAGCAAACTTTTACATTGGCAACTTTTTTATAATCAAGGCTTCACACCTAACTATCACTTAGAGGAATGGCCTGCTTAATCACTTAATTAAAAGTTTACTTTATGCAAAAAGCAAAAATTTTTACAGTACTGTACCTATTGTTATTACCTGCCGTACTATTTGCGCAGGTTACTACCAGGTTTGTAATTTCCGGGCTTATAAAAGATGGCAAGACGGGCGAAACTCTTAGCAGTGCCACCATCGGCTTTATTGGCCATCCAGCCTTTTCGGTGTTGTCCAATGCGTATGGGTTTTATTCCATCACAATTCCCGAAGGCACCTATTCAATGGTAGTATCTTACTCTGGCTATACGCAGGATACTATCGCCATAGATTTAAAAAAGAACCTCGTGATGAACCTGAGCATGTTTGGCGCAAACGGGCAATTAGGCGAAGTGGTGATCAAAAGCAAAAAGGCTACCAACATTTTAAAAACACCTGCAGGCGTGCAGGTGCTATCAATGGAAGACATTAAAAATGTGCCGGTACTTTTTGGTGAAAAAGATGTGCTAAAAACTATCCAGTTATTGCCAGGCATAAAATCTGCTGGCGATGGAAGGTCTGGCTTTTTTGTAAGGGGCGGCTCGTCTGACCAGAACCTGATATTGCTGGATGAAGCCACCGTGTACAATGCATCGCACCTGCTGGGCTTCTTCTCTGTTTTTAACTCTGATGCCATAAAGGACATCACCATCTATAAAGGTGGGATGCCCGCTAATTACGGCGGCCGATTAGCATCTGTAGAAGATATTAAAATGAAAGATGGGAACGACCAGAAAATAGCTGTGAGTGGCGGCATAGGGCTTATATCTTCCCGCATTAATGTTGAAGGCCCATTAGTTAAAGGCAAGGGTTCGTTTATGCTAACCGCAAGAAGGACTTATGCGGATGCTTTTACCGGCTTAGTTTCTGATACGGCCATTAAGGGAAGCAAACTCTTTTTTTATGATGTTAACCTGAAAGCCAACTATACGGTGAATGATAAGGACCGTATATATTTGTCAGGGTATTTTGGCAAAGATGTACTACACCTTAAACAGGCAGATGGCATAGATTGGGGCAACGCTACAGCCACCTTTCGCTGGAACCATATCTTTAATAAAAAACTTTTCTCCAACACTTCCCTCATTTATAGCAATTACAATTACAACACCCAATTCATCAGTAACATCAACAATGTAAGGGTATCATCGCAGATAACGGATTATCACCTTAAACAGGATTTTAACTATTACCTTAACCCGAAAAATAAAATCGATATCGGTGCAGATGTCATCTATCATATAACACAACCAGGGCAAGCCGTATCCTCCCAAACATCCGCATTCAACAACATAACGCTGCAAAAAAAATATGCTGTGGAAAGCGCATTGTATGCTTCGCATGAATGGTCGGCATCTGAAAAACTAAAAATTACTTACGGCATCAGGGTATCTATGCTGAATGTGATTGGGCCAGGCAATTTTTATACCTATGACAATAACGGCGAAATAAAGACAAATACTTATTACAAGGGCGGCAAGATTGTAAAGACCTACATCAACCCGGAACCAAGGATTGCCGCTAGTTACCAGCTGGATAACAGCAGCTCTTTAAAATTATCTTACGACAGGAACACGCAGAATATCCATCTCCTGAATAACTCCACTTCTACCAGCCCTACCAATGTTTACCTGCCAACAAGCAATATTGTAAAGCCCGAAATTGCCGACCAATTTGCAGTAGGTTATTACCATACAATAGATAACAGGAAGTATGAATTCTCTTCAGAAATTTATTATAAGACCATGCAAAACCAGATAGATTATAAAGATGGCGCAAACCTTATTGGCAACGATAATGTAGAGGCAGCCCTGGTATTTGGCAAAGGAAGAGGTTATGGCTGGGAGAACTACCTGAAGAAAAAAACAGGCAAGCTAACCGGATGGATAAGCTATACATATGCAAAAACAGAACGACAGATAAATACCGTAAATAGCGGTGCATGGTACCCTGCTGGGCAAGACCAGCGGCATAATATAGCGATAGTTGGCATGTACCAACTAAATAAAAAATGGGCACTATCTGCCTCGTGGGTGTACAATACCGGCAATGCGGTGAGCTACCCATCCAGCAAGTTTTCTGTAGATGGCGTGCCTGTTTATTATTACACCAGCCGCAATGGTTACCGGTTGCCTGCATACCATCGGCTCGACCTTGGCGCTACATTGAACGGAAAGAAAAGGGCAAAGTATGAAAGCAGTTGGACGTTCTCTATATACAACGCCTATGCAAGGGCAAACCCGTACACCATATCTTTTCAAAAAGACCCGCTCAATGCCAACAAGACCCAAGTGCTGATGACCTCGCTTTTTAAGATAGTACCATCTATTGTTTACAATTTTAAATTTTAATTTATGAAGAAGATTATTTTATTGATAGCCTTAGCTGCCACTATACAAGCATGCACAAAAGTGATTACGCCAAAGCTAAACAATGCGGCAACGCAGCTAGTAATACAAGGTGCCGTAAGCGATACCGCAGGCCCTTATTATGTGTCTATCACAAGGTCGGTCGGCTTTTATGAAGGCAATGTTTTTCCACCAGTATCCGGTGCTATAGTAAGCATTGCCGATAATACTGCCGGTCCTACCGATGTGCTTTCTGAAACTTCGCCAGGCATGTATATTACGCATTCCATACAAGGCATACATGGCGATACGTACTCGCTTAAAGTGATGCTGGATGGGCAAACGTATACCGCCACTTCTACCATGCCAATGCCTGTTGCATTAGACTCGGTAAGCTTTTACGTAAGCGATACAACCCAGGTAAGGGCGCAGGCAAATTTTAAGGACCCCGCAGGTACGCCAAATTTTTACAGGTATTCCATAACGCTTAATGGCGTGTACGATAAGCGGATACAGGCATTTTCTGACCGCCTTTCTGACGGCCGGTACATTAGGGATAAGATTGATAACGATACTATGGAAATAAGGAAAAATGATATGGTCGCTTTAAGCCTTATCGGTATTGACAAAAGTACTTTTACATATTTTAAGGAGGCTGCCGAAATTGCCTATAGCAACGCTAGCCTTGCCGCACCGGCTACGCCAACATCCAATATTATGGGTGGCTGCCTGGGCTATTTTAGTGCGCAAACGGTGAGCACTAAAAAAGCCGTGGTAAAGTTTTGATGGCAACACACCAAGTAGTTTTTTTCAACACATATCTTTCATAAAACAATTTAGCCCATTGCCGAAATTAGAAACCATTAAAGTGGCATAATTATAAATAAGAAGCATGATACTGGTTAAAAAATAAAAATTAACCAAAAAGATATTGTTGCTATATTTAAAATAGCAAGTAGTAGCTAACAGATATAAATAGCTACCTAAAAAATAAATATGAAACAGGGCATCCTACTTATAATAAGCACGGTACAATTTTTATGCGGCAATGCGCAGCCAGTAAAAAACCATGGGCAACTAAAAGTAACTGGCACGCAGTTAACAGGTCAGCATAACGAACCTGTTGTGTTAAATGGCATGAGCTTTGGCTGGAGCTGTTTTCATCCCCGTTTTTACACGGCCGGCGTGGTTAATACTTTGGCTACAGATTGGAATTGTAATGTTATAAGGGCGGCAATGGGCGTAGAGCCTGATGGAGGCTACCTTAAAGACTCTGCGGGTAACACAAAGCTGGTAACTACTGTGGTAGATGCCGCCATTAAAGAAGGCATCTACGTTATTATTGATTGGCATTGCCACAACATAAAGCTTACTGAAGCCCGTGCTTTTTTTAAGGCAATGGCTACTAAATACCATCAGTACCCAAACATTATTTACGAATTATTTAATGAGCCAGACTACGAAACCTGGCCCGAAATAAAAGCCTATGCTATTGACCTGATAAGCACCATCCGTGCCATTGATGCCAACAATATTATTTTGGTGGGCTCGCCCCGGTGGGACCAGGATGTGGACCTGCCTGCCGCAAGCCCCATAACAGGCTTTACTAATTTAATGTACACCATGCACTTTTATGCAGGCACGCACAAGCAATGGCTGCGGGATAAAACAACCGCTGCCATTGACAAAGGCTTACCAATATTTATTTCAGAATCTGCCGGTATGGACGCTACCGGCGACGGTAAGTTAGCCGACGAAGAATGGAAAAAATACATTGGTTGGATGGAAGAAAAAAAGCTGAGCTGGATAACCTGGTCCGTATCAGACAAAAATGAAAGCTGTTCGGTGCTTACTACTTCCGCAGCAAGCAATGGCAAGTGGCAAAACAAAGACCTGAAAGAATCCGGGCTAAAAACAAGGGCATTTTTACGAAAGAAAAACAATAAATAATTATTGTAAAACAACTTATGTATACATTTGGATACAGCCAAAAACTTATAAATGAAACCAGCCATCACTATAGAGTATTGCCCTAAATGCCATTGGCTGTTAAGGGCCGCATACATGGCGCAGGAATTGTTGACAACATTTGAAGGAGACCTGAAATCTGTAACGCTGCAACCAAGCGAGGTTGGCGGGCAATACATTATTTACATAGATGGAAAAATAATTTTCGACCGTAAAGTTTTTGGAGGCTTTGCCGAAATTAAAGATTTAAAACAACTGGTAAGGGATGTAGTAAGCCCAAAAAAAAGCCTTGGGCATTCTGACAAACATTAATTATTTTTTATGCAGGGCATTGTATTATGTGGCGGCAAAAGCATGCGTATGGGAACAGATAAAGCATTGCTAAATACTACCGGCATAACCTGGGCACAGTCGGCTATAAATAAGCTTTCACAGCTTCCTTTACAAGTTTCGCTTTCTGTAAATGAAGGGCAGTATAATTTTTATTCAACTGCGTTTACTAATACCGCTGTTATAAAAGATAACAGCAGCCTGCAATTACATGGCCCACTATCAGGCTTGTTAAGCGTGCACCTTCAATATCCTTTAGAAGATATTTTTATACTGGCCTGCGACATGCAGTTAATGGAAACCCATATGCTGGCTGAGTTATACAGCTTGTACCAAACAAACAAAGATACTGAAGCATACATTTTTTCAAACGATAACGAGCCAGAACCGCTGTGTGGCATCTACTGCGCCAAAGGCCTTGCTACCATCTTAAAAATGCACCAGCAAAATAATTTGCCCAGGCATAGCATGAAATACATGTTAAGCCAATTGACTGTGCACTATATGCCCATTAACGACAACCAAAAAGAAAATTTTACAAATTTTAATTCTCCTGCAGATTTAAATGAAGGGTAAGCCATCATTTATACGGCTACAAATAACAAGGAAGATTTATTGATTGTGACGAAATTATCCCTTTCAGTTTCGCACAAAGGACAGATATATGTTGGCGGCAAATTATCAAACAAAGTGCCTGCGGCAATATTGTTTTCAGGTTCGCCAACAACGGCATCGTAAATTGAAAAGCAATCAGGGCATTGGTGTACCTGCACAACTATTTCTTCTTTTACCGGTACGTCACTTTTTATTTTTATCGTATCGCCAATGCCTATGCCATCTGCTTTGCTGGCATAAAAACTAATAATGGCCCGCCGCAATTGTTCCGGCAGTAACCACTTAAAATTATTGCGGCTAAATACAGTACCAGTACGTTCGTTGGGGTTATAGTTTTTAGCACATAAAATATCATACCGGTAAAAAAATTCAATGCCTAAAAATTTAATAAGCGGTTTCCTTCGCACTAGTATGCTACTGAATACTTCGCTTTTTCGGCGGGTTTTTATTCCTATACAAATGCCAAACGTACGCACATCATCCCGTTGTAAATGCTTTACTAGAAATTGCTTCAATGCCAAGCCATCCTTACAATCATCTTCTACCTGAAAATTAAGTTCGTTGGCAGCATGGCGCACGTTTATCTGGTGCCTTGCCAGCATCCCATCCCACAAATGCCTGTCTTTTTCTTCTATCCCTTTTATAATGATAGACTTCCATGGCGTTGAACATAACTGCCCTATTTTTGTAGCCATACATAACTCGCAGGCTTGTTGCAAAAACTTAATTGAAAACTTTTCATCCCTGCGGTATATGCCCAGCCAAAACCTGTTGTTTACACGGTTAAAGCCTTCATAGTAAGGCAGCATAAAATCAGGCAAGGCTATGGTACCTTCTGCTTGCTTAACATTGTACATTGCACCTTCCATTATAGTTTTATACAACAAGGCACCGTCAACAGTATTGTTATCAAAAAAATTATTGCTGTCATCTAAAATTGCCTGCTCAATATTTTTAGTAATGCTGGCCACATCATTTGTGTACACCACATCTGGCCAGGCATAAATAAAATTTGTTTTAGGGAAACGGATGAATAACTGCCAAAAATGTTGCCCCGTGCTAGCCACCCAGTTAATGTTACCCGTAAGCAATGGCGTAAAGCTTTGCTTGCTATCGGAAATATTTATTTTTAGTTTCGGTGTGTAGTCAAACGCATCAAAAATATCTTTGTACACGCCTTCGCTAAGCCAGGTGCGGCTGCTAAATATTTCTTCGGCCGCATACGAGCTTACAATGTTTGGATGGTTATCGCTATGAACTTCATAAATAATGTGCTTGCTTTGCAACTCTTTGATAAGCCTTGTATAATCATCGCTTACCACTTCAATAAACAGTTGCTGGCGCAAACCGAAGCTAACTTGCTTAACCCCTGCAAATGCAGCAGCAGCCAATATCTTCAACAAATCTCCGGGAGAAATGATGCCTCCGGTAAAATTTATTTTTATAGTGTACCCGTATCTCATAATGCATTCTTTTTAATAATAACTCCGCAGCTATTTACCGTGCTGCTACTTTTCGTTGGTCCGGACCAATACAGCAGCCATGGCCATCATTGTTGCCCGTCCGAATGGCAGCCGGGCGGACATCGCCCTCTTGTTCGTCATACCTATTTGAAACACCCCTTTAAATCGATGTTGCTTTTATTTACTGCAGTAGCCTTCCAAATTAACCAGGCTATACAACTAAACCAAACTCCACCATTGCCTTTGGAAAGTTTTTATTTTGATGCCCTGGGCTAAACAATTTCAACAGTGCAAATCGTTGTAAGTGTGTAAGCCGCTTCCATTTATTAACGGTTATTATCCAATTAAATTCCATAGCTTTTTGTTGCAAAGCTTCAGGCATATTTTCAAGGTTAGCCCACAATGGGCTGGCATCAAATTTTAATTGTGCACCAAGGCTTCCGGTATATTTTACCACAAGCCCATTTAAAAAATCGTGGTAAGCTTTTACGCTCACCGGCATATCGCAGGGCAGTATAGCCAACTGCTTCCTTTCCCTTGTTGTAAATTTGCACCAGGTAGCCAGTGCTAATTTAATGCCCGCAGCATCCATCTTAAACCTGACTATCATAGGTATGCAACGAACGCCTGCTTCTACAAAATCTTCTTCAAACAAAAAGTATCCTCCCTGGCTAAAAGAAAAGGATGTTGAAGAAAGATTGATTTTATTTTGTGCCTGCATGATATTTTTATTAATAGTTAAACTAGATATGGTTGCCTTTAAAACCTATATTAATTGGGAGATAGCCTTTGCCGTGCTATGTATAATTTGCGCCGGCGCTGGCACCTTAGCCTTATCCAGCAAGGCTTGCACTTCTGGCCTGCAGCTTCCACAACCCATGCCAGCACCGCTCGCTTCGCAAAGCGCATTTAATTGTATGCAGCCCTCGTTTATTTTTTTAAGGATATTGCCTTCTCCGATATTGCCACAACTGCATACGAGCTTTCCAATAACCGGCTCTGCTATTTTGCCCGACCTTAATAATTGTAACCGCTTCTCGCTAAGCTCCATCTTATTTTGTATCAGGTCGCGGTATTCTAAAAATTCTGTCTTATCGCCTATAAGTATAGCACCCACCAAACGGTCGTTGTGGATGATGCATTTTTTATAATACCGTTTTGCTTTATCAATAAATACTACTTCTTCGTAGTCCTTATCATTAGGGCATTCCGCCATGCCCATAGATACCAGGTCGGTACCATGCATCTTCAAAATATTCATCAGCAGCGAGCCTTCATAATATTTAGAAATATCGCCGCTTAAATATCGGGCAACAATTTCCGCCTGCTGTTCTGCCGCCGCGGTAATACCATATAAAAAACCTTTGAACTCGGCAATTTCACCCACCGCAAATATAGCGGGGTCGCTTGTTTGCAAGTATTCATTTACTTCAACGCCGCGTTTGCAATCGAGCCCGCAAGCCCTTGCCAGTTCAATATTTGTTACGGTGCCTACCGCTATAACAATTGCCTGGCAGTTAAGTGCAAGCCCACTTTTTAATTTTACGCCGGTTACGGTGCCGGTACCATAAAAACGTTCAATTTCATCGTTGTAATAAATATCTACCTCTTTATGCACTAGTTCTTCATGCAGTAACTGGCTACCTAAAGTATCCAACTGCCTATCCATTAACCTGCTGATGCGTTGAACGATAGTAACGCCCACGCCCACTTCCCTTAACGAAGCAGCCAGCTCAATACCCAATAAGCCCCCGCCAATAATCAAAACTTTTCCCAGTGATGGATCAATGTGCGCCTTAAAATTATCTGCATCTACCCTACTCCTCATGGTAAAAATCCCTTCCATAGCAGGCACGTCTTTTAACATCGCAGCCCGGCTGCCCGTAGCCATCAGCAACACATCGTATTGGTGAACCGTGCCATTGCTATCTGTGACTGTTTTACTTTCCTTATCCACTTGCTCAATACTTACGCCCCTGTATAAACGGATGTCTAAATTATTTTCTTCATCATCCGTCATCTTTACCAGTTGCGCCCATTGTTGTGCGCCGCTGATATAATCTGGCAACATCACCCTGTTATAAAAAGGAAAGTTTTCTTTGCTGAAAACCTTTATCTCATCACTTAAATTTAAGGCACGGTAACTTTTTACAAAGCCGAAAGCACCTGCGCCTGCACCAATAACGATTATTTTTTGGACTGGCTTTTTATACGCTTCTACCTGGACTATACTAAATTTAAAATCCGGCTCTTTAGAAATTGGGTCTACCAAATTATTGGTAAGGTTATTAGCCCGGTTTAAATCACTGTTCAATATTTTGCCCCAGTGCATCGGTAAAAACACTACGCCTCTTTTTATATCGCCTGAATATTTTGACTTTACCCTTACCGTACCACGGGCATTAAAAACATCTACTAAAGCATTTTCTTTTATGCTCCGCTGCGCCGCATCATCCGGATGGATTTCTAAAAAAGATTCGCTTACGTGTTGCTTCAGTTTGTTTACCCTGCCTGTTTTGCTCATGGTATGCCACTGGTCCCGAATACGGCCCGTAGTGAGTATCAACGGATAGATAGCTGTTGGCTGCTCGCTTTCATTAACATCCGAAAAAGAATGGATAATAGCTTTTTTTGATGGGGTATAAAATGTATTGCCTGTAAATAACCTTGCAGTTCCAGTGCAGGTACCTGCACTGCTAACCGCATCATTCATGGCTTTTGTGTAAGGCCATTGCACACTTGCATTTTGTTTTAGTACAGCATAACTCAAGCCACTTATGTCCATATTAGTACCGGCTGTCAATGCACAATGCTCATCAAATATTGCCGCGGCATCTTTAAAATTAAAACCCTTGTAACCCATTTTTTGGGCAAAGCGGCAAATGATATCCGCATCTGGCAAAGCTTCGCCTGGTGCATTTACCAGCTTGCTTAAAACGCTGATGCGCCGCTCAGCGTTTGTCATAGTCCCCTCTTTTTCTATCCACGATGCGGCAGGCAAAACTACATCTGCGTATTGTACTGTTTGGGCACTGCTGCTTACTTCCTGCACTACCACAAACTTTGCTTTTTTTAGTGCCAGCTCTGCCATGCGTACATCCGGCAGGCTAACTAAAGGATTGGTGCACATAATCCAAATGGCTTTAAGCTTGCCTTCGTTTAGCGCATCAAACATTTCGGTTGCTGTTAAGCCTGGTTTTGGCTGGATAGTACCCAAAGGGATTTGCCAGAAATTTTCTACATCGTTCCTATCATTTTCACTGCCCAGGTTCCTATGCGCCGGCAATAAGTTTGATAGCCCACCAACTTCACGCCCACCCATTGCATTAGGCTGGCCCGTTAATGAAAATGGGCCTGCGCCCGGCTTGCCTATTTGCCCGGTAATTAAATTAAGGTTAATGAGGGAAAGATTTTTGTTGACGCCGATAACGCTTTGGTTTAAGCCCATCGTCCACATAGAAATGAATGCTTTTGCATTGCCAATATAAGCCGCTGCAAGCTGGATGTCCTTTTCGGCAACGCCACAAATAGCAGCATACTCCTGCATGGGCCTTTCAAATACTTTAGCCCGGTAAGCAGCAAAACCTTCCGCATGGTTAGTAATAAAATCGATATCGATATTGCCTGCTTCAATTATACAACGCCCGATAGCATGGTGCAACACAATATCAGTACCCGGATTTAACTGCAGGTGCACATCTGCAATAGAACAGGTATGCGTTTTGCGTGGGTCGCTTACAATAATTTTTAGGTGGGGATTTTTTTCCCTTGCCGTTTCTACCCTTCTCCATAAAATTGGATGGCACCAGGCAGGGTTAGCACCGGCTACAAAAATACAATCTGTCAATTCAAGGTCATCATAACTTACCGGCACGCTATCTTCTCCCAGACTCATTTTATACGCAGCTACTGCACTGCTCATACAAAGGCGGCTATTGGTATCTATATTGTTGCTGCCAATAAATCCCTTCATCAATTTATTGGCCACATAATATTCTTCAGTAAGGCATTGCCCGGATGCATAGAACGCAACTGAATCAGGGCCATATTTTTCTATGAATGTTTTAAATACCGCAGCCGTCCTCTCCAGTGCGGCATCCCACGAAACCCTTTGCCTGGGCTGATTACGGGCATACCGCATTTCCGGGTATAGCAAACGGCTGCTTTTATCCATCACCGTATAATGAAGGTTCATGCCTTTGCTGCAAAGCATGCCTTTGTTTACCGGGTGGCTTTTATCCCCCTCTACATGTATGCGGCCTTGTGCATCTTTGCTGGCAATAATGCCACAGCCTACACCACAATAGCAGCAAGTAGTTTTTACAACTTTTGGCAAGGCGTCTCCGTTTTCATGCAGAGATGCCCCCGTTGCCTGAAGGTGGGTAATTTGGATAGTATTATTTTTTTTATCAGTCAAATTGTTGATGGTATTTTATTGAGCTTTGTAGTACCGGTTTAAAATAAGTATCGCTGCAGTAGCTGTTTTGTAGCCATGAAAATTCTTTGTGCAACGCTACCACCTTGCCAATAATTACCAGCGATGGCGATGCAAAAACCCTTCCTTTACGTGATGCAGCATACTCATACAAAGAAGTTATATGTACATGCTGCATCGGCGTTGTTGCTTGTTCAATTACTGCCAATAATTTCTCCGGATCTATATTATTTTTCACAAGGTTTTCAACTACATCATCCAATGTTTCGCTGGACATATAGAAGACCAGCGTATCGGTTGTTTGTGAAAGTTCTTTCCAATACGCTGGTGTTACTATATCCGATTTGTAAGCTGTTAAAAACCTTGCTGCAGTAGAAAACCCACGGGCGGTTAAAGGGATGCCTGCAAAGGCCGCTGCACCCAAAGCCGCCGTAACGCCGGGTATAATTTCGTAAGGTATATTATGCGCTACAGCAGTTTGCAACTCATCCAGTATGTTTGAAAATATAGAAACATCCCCACCCTTTAAACGCACTACCAGCTTGCCTTGCAGCCCATACTCCACTATGTAGGCATTAATGCTTTGCTGCGGTGTGCTATAACCCCTCCGGCATTGCTTGCCTACATAAATGATGGTTGCTTGTGGATGCACATAACTGGTCAATATCTCTTTGCTTACTAACCTATCAGCCAATACTACATCTGCCTGTTGCAGGTAGCGTGCAGCTTTTACCGTTATCAAATCGGGGTGGCCCGGACCGGCGCCTGCCAATATTAGTTTGCCTGTATGGTTAGTTATTGCAGCCATATATTTACTGTTGTGCTATTTTTAAAACAACGTTTCAATTGATACATTTTCTTGCTATTTATATAATTGCCAATTTGATTTTTGGTTAAAGCTGCAGGCATGCTTCGTGTTACCTACACCGTTTGCAAAGCTGAATTTTTTAAAGTCGTGCCCTCTATTATTACTACCTTTTTTGATACCGTATATCTTGTAACCAATACAATTAACGACACCACAATTACCGCATAACCAATGTATTGGAAGGCTTCCACATAAGTGATAAACGTTGACTTAAATAAGAAGCCAAAGAGCATGCCACCAACATTGCCGCCAGCACCTACGATACCACTAACCATGCCTACATTTTTTTCATTTACAAACGGCGTGATGGCATACGTTGCGCCATTAGCCATTTTAAGAAATAACGCAAACGTTACCATTGAAATTATAGCCATTGAAAGTGAGCCTGCATGGGCAAAAAGAATGATGCCGCAACCTTCCAGCAACAACATTGCTGCAAGCAAAATACCTTTACCTTTCATGCCATATTTTTTGCCCACCGTATCTGCAGAAATACCACCCAGGGCCCTTGCAAAAATATTCATGAAACCAAAAGTACCCGCCCAAAAACCTGCAGAGCCCTGGCTTAATTTAAACGTATCTGTAAAGTGCAAAGCCGCTACGCCATCAAAAGTTATTTCCATGCCAAAGCACATTGCATACGCCAATGCTAAAGACCATACACGCCAATCAGACAATATGCTCCAGTCTGTTTTTGAAGAAGGTTTCTTCATACGGTTTATTCCATCATAGTTTCCTTCGGGCGTATCTTTTGTACAGCGGTAATACACTACTGCCATTACTAATAACATAATGCCGGGTATAACCATAGCATACCTCCAGGCTTCTGCTTTGGTGTAGCCAAAACCCACGATGGTAGCGAAAATTACGGGCATCAGCATGTTTGTTACACCGCCGCCTAAATTACCCCATCCACCAGCAACTGCATTGGCCGTGCCCTTTATATTTGGTGCAAACATTACAGAAGTATGGAATTGTGTTATTACAAAAGAAGCCCCGACAACGCCTATAGCCAATCGAAATAAAAGAAATGAAGTGTAACTATGTGCCAGCCCTACAAGCATTACCGGAAATGCACCTATAAGCAGCAAGGCGGTATAGGTTTTACGAGGGCCCCAGCTATCGCATAATTTACCAATTATTAAGCGTGCAAAAATGGTGGCGGATACTGCAGCAATGATGGTGTTGCCAACCTGTGCTTTTGTAAGGCCAAGGTCTAAACGTATAGTTGGCATTAAAGGCGCCAACCCGAACCATCCAAAAAAACAGGCAAAAAAAGTTAGCCAGGTTATATGAAAGGTTTTCATCTGAATACCTTTAAAACTAAGCACATTTAATTTAGTGAGCGGTTGGTTATTTATGATAGAAGGCATGTTGGTTATTTTTAAGTTTGACTAATTGAATACAAAAGGGCCACTATTTAAAAAGAAAAGCGGGCTTGATACTGATCATCAAATAACTCCATAAGCCTGTAAGCTTTGCGGTATTTGGTGTTATATTTTTTGCATACTCCATACTTTTAGAAGCCGCCATTACGCTACACCCATACTCAAGTGTAGTTACTTTGTTTAGCGCATAAGATGTTACTAAATCTACCTCGCTACCTAAATATTTTTTGATAGCTTCGCCAGTGGTATTTTTTTGATTATTTGCAAGGCTGAAATAATGATAATCTACCTGCGCTGTAAACCTTTTGCTTTTACTGCCATATTTAATTTTAGCATACGCATCGCTTAAGCCACCTGTGGGAGAACCGGTGCCTACATAAAAATAATCCATCAGCCCCCAAAATTTATGCGGGGTGCCGTACAATGGGTCAAAGCGATGGTTGGTTGTAGAAGATGAAAAGGCATCATTGCCTGAAACGTAGTCGTAGCCAGCAGTGTAAGCAAATTTATTTTTTGTGTAAGTGATAGAAATAGTAGTGGTATAAGCGCTTAACTTTTGTGCATCCCTGTCTTTTCCGGCTTGGTAGTAGAAGCCTGCTGTTAGTACCAGCGCCTGTTTTTTATCCAGCATGCTGGTTAATAAAATACCGGTTGTAACCCGGCTGTTAACACCTTTTTGGTTGAAGCGTTTTCCATAAATATAACCGGTATCTGCGCCGGCAATATTTTTTACAGAGTCGTTAATATACTTGCCAAAATGATCTGCCAGCACTAAGCCTGTAAGCTTGGTTTTATTGAAAGTTTTTGCGACATATAAATATTCAAGCGCTTTATAATTTTGGTTTAAGCCATTGGTTGATGGCATTGCCTGAAATGCCGGCGAACCTGTTTTGGAACTTAACCCTGCGGCATTGCACAATGGTATAAATGAAGCAGGCGTTGGGGTTAAATTACCGCGGCTATCCTTTACATAAGGTATTACATTGGCTGGTGTATAAAAGGTGCCATTGTAATTAATGGCATTTGTATTTTGGTTGAAGGCTATGCCCAAATCTGCTTGCCAGCCTTTGTTCAATAATTTAAACACTACCGCATCGTGCCTGCGGGCAGATTGTGCCCAATCAAGGTTACCGAGCAAACGGCTATCATCATATAATAGTTCTTGCCTGCCAATTTTTACCGCAAAATAATCAACGGCACTATGTTTGAAAGAGGTGTCTTTTTTATTTGCCAAAGCAATTTCTGCCCAGGCTTCGTGCAGTTGAAGCTTGCCGCCATCGTTGCTGCTAAGGGTAGATGCATCCTGCCCCCAAACCCTTACATCCTGCAAAGAAGCTTGAAAAATAAGATGCTCCATCTTATAATTAAATGTAAGCCTGCTGCGCTGTGATGTAAAAATGGACGGGCTATTTACTTTTAGCCTTACTGTACCAGCGCCATCCCAAAACTCGGTACGGGTGCGTATTTGCCCCGTCAACGTTAGCTGCGCCTTTGCGTGGGAAGCCATCAGCAAGATGAAAAAAAGCATCATGGGCTACAGGTAATTTTTTAAATTTTTAGGCATAATTTTGTTTTGGTTTTAATTATGAAAGATTATTATCATTGCCCCGGTTCAATTTCCACATCGTCCGGGGCTTTTGTTTGCTTTTATCGTGTTTAAAAACACAAAAAATTAAATTTCAAAACCTGTTTACGCTTCTATCCCTATAAATATTACTTCACCTTCTACTTTTACCGGATAAACTTTTATGCTGCATACATCGCCTGTAAGGCACTCGCCCGTTACCAGCGAAAAAGTTTTTTTATGGAATGGGCAGGCTACTTTTGGTTCATCTTGTTGCGTGCCTATCATGCCACGGCTAAGTGCCATTTGCTTGCGGTGAGGGCATTCGTTTTGAGTGGCATACCATTCGCCCCTGCGTGAAAAATGAAACAGGGCTATTTGCGTATCGCCATACTGCACGCATACGCCACCGTTAGTTGGTACATCTGCCGTATCGCAGGCGGCAAACCAGGTTATTTCTTTTTGATCTGTAAGCGTTAGCATATTTTAATTTTTAAAAAAAGTGGCCCCTGCCCCGCAAGGAGGAAAATAATTTTTGGTATGGCAAGTAGATAAATTGTTTAATTTCCCTACCAAAGCAGGCAGGCAATTAAATATGGCAGGCAATCGAAAATGGTAAGCAAAAACAGTAGTGTATTGGCACTTTAAATGATATTTTGAATGCTATTTATTTTTTATTATGACCTACATTTTGCATAAGCCCCGGGTAATGTGATTAAAGCTCATCGTAGCTACTGTATTTGTACAAGAGTGCGACGCCACCGCAGTTCCACATAGCTGCTGTATTGGCCCGGACAACATTGTATTTTTTAAAAGATCATTTCCAGTCGGCCACTTTTTTCTGGCCCCGCATTTCTTCAAATTTTATAGATGGGTCTTTTACTGCCGGCGCATTTACAAAATGATTAAAACGTTTCCTTATCTCCGGATTTTCAATGGCCTCTTTCCATTCGCACTTATAACAATCCACCAGCACATTCATTGCGGCTTCCCATTGTACGTTCATGCCGAGGCTATCGTTTACTACTACGTTGCGTAAATAATCTATTCCGCCATCCATTTTATTAAGCCAGGTGGCAGTCCTTGTCAGCGTGTCGGCAGTCTTGATGTAGAACATTAAAAAACGGTCAATGTATTGGATGCAGGTTTCATCATCAAGGTCGGTAGCCAACAGCAATGCATGCTGGGGCTTACTTCCGCCGTTGCCACATACAAAAAGGTTCCAGCCTTTTTCCGTTGCGATGATGCCGAAATCTTTGCTCTGTGCTTCGGCACATTCACGGATGCAGCCACTAACACCGCCCTTTAATTTATGTGGCGAACGCAGCCCACGATAACGCT
Source organism: Ferruginibacter sp. (assembly GCA_025351645.1). GTDB lineage: Bacteria > Bacteroidota > Bacteroidia > Chitinophagales > Chitinophagaceae > Ferruginibacter. Next base: position 5,345 of record JANXVN010000097.1, on the reverse strand, counting down.
CTTCAATACGGATGGCGTAACTAACGCTATCGTGCAGCCCAAAACGGCACCAGGTATTGCCCACGCAACTTTTTACGGTGCGTAAAGATTTTCCGTAAGCATGCCCGCTTTCAAAACCGGCTTCAATGAGCTGGCCCCAAATATCTGGCAGGTCGTTTAAGTGAGCGCCAAACAGGTCTATGCGCTGGCCGCCGGTAATTTTTGTGTAGAGGTTATATTGCTTGGCTACAGAGCCAATGACTATCAATTTATCGGGCGTAATTTCTCCGCCGGGTATGCGTGGCACAACAGAATAAGTGCCTCCTTTTTGTATGTTTGCCAGGAACCTATCGTTGCTGTCCTGCGCAGTATCATTGCCTTTTTTCAATATCATTTCGCCCCATAAACTTGCAAGGATAGAGGCTACCGGAGGCTTGCATAATTCGCAGCCATCGCCTTTGCCTAAAGTGTCCAGTACTTCATCGTACGACTTTAACCCATTCAATTTTACCAAGTCAAAAAGTTCTTGCCGGCTGTAGGCAAAATGTTCGCACAATACGTTTCGTACGTATTTCCCCTGTGCCTTCATGGTATGCAGCATTAAATCTTTAACCATTGGCACGCAGCCACCACAGCCGGTTCCAGCCTTGGTATATTTTTTAACGCATCCATTGTTTCGCAGCCTTGTGTGGCTACTGCATTACATATACCTATTTTTGTAACGCTTTCGCAGCTGCATATAATGGCATCATCGGGCAAGCTTAATACGCCAGCACCGGCAGCTGCTTCGCCGCCTCTTGAACCTAATATCACATCTTCCGGATTGGGTGGAAGCACCACTTTATTTTTACAAGTCTGCAATAACATGTTGTATTGTTCCGCATCGCCAATTAAAATACCGCCTAGCAATTGCTTGCCATCTGTGGAGATGTTGATACGTTTGTAAATGCCCTTCATGGTATCTTCAAAAACAATGGTACGGCCTTCAGTTGCAGGAACAAACGGGTCGCCAAAACTTGCTACATCTACGCCAATTAATTTTAGTTTGGTACTCATGTCGTAAGGGCTAAAAGCTTTATCGCCACCAGCTAAATTATTGGCTACAACATCTGCCATTTCATAACCAGGTGCTACAAGCCCGTATACCATGCCTTCGAACAAAGCACATTCGCCTATGGCGAAAATATTGGGGTCGGCTGTCTGTAATTTATTGTTTACCACAATTCCTCCGCGTATGCCTGTTTCAAGCCCGCAAAGCTTTGCCAATTCATCCCTTGGTTTTATGCCGGCGGAAATAACCAGCATATCTACATCAATTTTTGTATCGTCAGAAAACTGCATGCCGGTGATGTGGGCATCGCCCAAAATTGCGGCTGTATTTTTATTGGTAAATATTTTTAACCCAAGTGTTTGCAGTTTTGTTTGTAAGATGTTGGAACCTGCTTCGTCAATTTGGCGAGGCATCAGCCTTGGCGCAAATTCAATTACATGGGTATCTGTAATGCCAAGGTCAATCATTGCTTTAGCGGCTTCAAGGCCTAACAAGCCGCCACCAATTACGGCACCCGTTTTTGCCTTTTTTGCATAGGCTGCCATCATTTCTAAATCTTCTATGGTGCGGTAAATAAACACCCCATCTTTTTCAATACCGGGTATGGGCGGCACAAAAGCGGATGAGCCTGTTGCTAAAATAAGCACGTCATATTTTACTGTTATCCCTTTAAAAGAGTGGACGGATTTATTTGCCCTGTCTATATTTTGTATAGGGTCGCCGGTGTGTAATTGAATATTATTTTCAGCATACCAGCTTACGGGGGCCATTAATAAATCATCGGCAGTTTTACCGGCAAAAAATTCGCTTAGGTGAACACGGTCATAGGCGGGGCGGATTTCTTCTCCAAAAATTATCACTTCAATGGAAGCAAAGGATGTTGCTATTAATTTTTCGCAAAACTTATAGCTCACCATCCCATTGCCTATAACTATTATCTTCATAAATAACTTATTATTGCGTTAAACTGACAAAATACTGTATATATTAATTTTATAAATATGTCAATAATTTTATGAATTATTTAGACTTGATATTATACAAGTATGATTTACATCACAATTTTACGACTTTTGTAAATATTTACAAATTATAATTAAATATATCTATACATATATATTTTTATAATGTGCTTTTTTTATGCTTATTTTTAGTCAGGCAGGAAACTAATAATTATATAGTATTGATTACTATCTATTTACTAAATAAATTAATTTAATAAATGTTTATATTATACAAATAATATTTATTTATATATGATAACACTGAAAGCGTCTTGTGATTTAAAAAGTTGTATGTTCTGCAAACTTTGCATACCAGAGTGGCTGCCTTCTATTGATGCAAACAGAAAGCTGGTAGCTATAAAAAAAGGTGGCTTACTTTTTAAGGAAGGCGAATTGATGGAAGGGATTTATTTTGTTTATAGTGGCGTATTTAAAGTACATAAGCAATGGGGGCAAAAAGAACTGATAGTTAGGTTTGCCAGCAAAGGGGATATTGTTGGGCACAGGGGATTAGGAGAAGATAATATTTTTCCGGTATCTGCTACCGCATTAGAAAATGCAAGCGCATGTTTTATACCGATTGATTTTTTTACCGCTTCCCTAAAAGTGAATTACGGATTTTTGTACCAGTTGATGTTATTTTTTGCGGAGGAACTTAAATTATCTGAAAGAAAAATGCGGAACCTTGCTCATATGACAGTTAAGGGGCGTGTAGCACAGGCGTTGCTTTTATTAAAAACAAAATTTGGCAATAGCGATGATGGGCATTTAAATATTTTACTTAGCAGGCAAGACTTTGCTTCGTACACGGGCACTACTTACGAAACAGTTTTTAGGATGATGGCGGAGATGGCAGCGCAACATATGATAGCAGTAGACGGAAAAAAAATATCCATGCTTAACGAACCTGCATTGCAACTTTTAATAAATGATATACAAATGCCATTAAATTGAGGATTTTAAATGTGCTTGTGCCTACCTAACCCGCTTCAAAAAAAAGAGGATAGGTTTAACTTAACGGCAAACAATGCTATAAACTGGCAACCAGCTTGTGCAGTACATTGGGCCACTAAAACTATATGATTTAATGGCATTCCCTCAGTTTTTCAATGCCGGGTATGGCAACATCAATCAGTATTTTGTAAGCCGTAATGTGAATGGCCCGTGGTAAAGGTATCGTTGGATGACTGTAATTTATTTACATCATCATTGGGCTGTATGTTAGTTTTGCCTTCGCCTAATATTTACCTTGCAGCACATGCGTGCCATTGACATCAGTTCCTAACATTCCTGTTGCTTTGCATGCAGGAGCCAGTTTGCCCAAATCACCATGCCCACAATACATTTACCTGCTAAAGTTTTTCCGCATACTTTTGAGATGAGGCCTCCTTTTCTGCAGGCAACACACCAAGCTTTATGTTGGTATAAGCGGCAGCTTTTTCAAAATATGCGACGCTTTCTTTGGGCATAGATGCTGATGGCCCTAAGTTAAAATAATTGCAGGAACCTTCTGTTTGTGCGTCTTAATAATTATCAGCAAGCACCTGTACATCGCCCGTGGTATCATGTTTTAACCTCAACATAGCGCTGGAAAATTTGGTAGCTTTGCCATTTTAATTATTGATTAATAATAAGTTACGTTTGCACACCCCGTAGAAACATGAGGATGGTCATACAGCAGGTTAACCTATATCATGTATGGCAACTTCGCCCAGCCTTAGTTTTGCGTACAGGTGCCTACTTTAGTCACATCAATTTATACAAATGAATGAACAATATATTACCGCAGCGCAAGCGGCACAATTTATTAAATGTGGCGATAGGGTTTTTCTGCATGGCAGTGCCGCAACTCCTATCCACATAATCAAAGCGCTTTTGCAAAGGCATAATGAATTAGAAAATGTTGAGCTGGTTAGTATCACCACGCTTGGCGATATTGATTTTAACAGGGTTGAATATCAAGGAAGCTTTTTCTTTAATTCACTATTTGTATCTGCCAATACCCGCGCTGTAGCCAACAGTTCCTTCGGTGATTATGTGCCTATATTTTTAAGCCAGATACCACAACTTTTTAAGAAGGGTATCCTGCCTTTGGATGTTGCCATTATACAAGTTTCGCCGCCAGACAAGCATGGATATTGCACGCTGGGCACCTCTGTTGATATTGCACGTGCAGCGGTAGATACGGCAAAATTTATTATTGCACAGGTTAACCCCCGCATGCCCCGTACCAATGGCGATGGCTTTATTTCCATCAAAAAAATTAATGCCATGGTTTGGGATGAAAGCGAATTGCCAGAGGTAGATTATTCAACCAATACTTCACCCATCATTGCAACAATAGGCAGCAACATAGCTTCGCTTATTGACCATGGCGCCACCTTGCAAATGGGCATTGGCAATATACCAGACCAGGTGTTGAAAAACCTCATCCATCATAAAAACCTTGGCATACATACAGAAATGCTGAGTGATGGCGTGATACCATTGCTGGAAAGTGGAGTTATAAATAATAGCCGAAAAAAATTAAACGTGGGTAAAACTGTAACGAGTTTTATGGCAGGCACCAGAAAGTTATATGATTTTGTAGATGATAATCCCCAGATAAGGGTGATGGATATTGCTTATGTAAATGATACCAGCATTATAAGGCAAAACCCAAAAGTAATCGCTATCAACAGTGCGATAGAAATTGATTTGACGGGGCAAGTCTGTGCAGATTCAATCGGCACATTCCAATATTCCGGCATTGGTGGGCAAATGGATTTTATGCGGGGTGCTTCTTTATCAGAAGATGGAAAACCTATTATCGCATTGCCTTCCACCACATCAAAAGGTTTATCAAGGATAACCGCATTTTTGAAAGAAGGCGCCGGCGTTGTTACTACCAGGGGGCATGTACATTGGGTGGTTACAGAGTATGGCATTGTAAATTTATTTGGTAAAAACCTGCGGCAAAGGGCAAGGCTGCTGATAGATATCGCTCACCCCCACCATCGGGGAAGCTTAGAAAAAACGTTTCATGAGAAGATGCAATAACAATTAGAAAAATCAGGCTTATCTATTTTCATAGTTCTTTAACACTATTATCCGAAATAGATACAAAAAAAATTAGTACAAGGGGGGTTATAGCCCCCTTATTTGTTAGTTTGCTGATACCACTCATCAACCTAACAATAATGAACAAATCTACGGCGTATGCCGGACAGCACATACTGTCCCAGATACTTTCTTTATGCCCCAAAAAGGAACTTGCCCCCATTATCCACAAAGCGGGATCCGACTATAAATACAAGCGGCTGAAGGCCTGG
>JANXVN010000019.1 GCA_025351645.1 Ferruginibacter sp. | reverse complement strand
CAACATCAAGCGAGCCGCCTTCAGGCGCAGGTGTACATGGCATTACAGCACACAAGGTTTACCCGGCTCCTGCATTACTGCACAAGCCCGTGAGCTCTTACCTCACATTTTCACCCTCATCTTTTAATAAAAAAAGACAGTTATTTTCTGTGGCACTTTCTCTTGCCCATTGCACCTTACAAGTAAAATACAACAGGCAGCCGGCGCTTAACCGGTGTGTTGCCCTTTGCTGTCCGGACTTTCCTCTTTAAACTAAATTAAAGCGATAGCCTGGCTGATAGAACTGCGAAGGTATTTGTTTTCAGTTTATTGTTTTTGGTTTTTGGTTTATTCAAATTGAAAAAATCTTCCATTGGCGCAATGAAGCCAGCTTCGAAAGAATTCTTAATTTTTAATTCAATGCCGTTAAGTTAAGACCTTTCCTCTCCTTTGGAGAGGGTTAGGGTGAGGTAAAGACAAACATATAGATCCTTAACTTAACGGCATTAATTATTAATTAGTAAAAAGTTTTGTTGCCCCAGCCAATACAACAGCTATGTGGAGCTGCGGTGGCGTCGCACATTTGTACAGTGGATCTTTATTGGGCTTTTACCACTATGCAGGGGGCTTGTGCAGGTTGCATATCTCTTTGCATATTGGTGTACTCTGCAGAACAGGCCGTGGCCTAATATCATTTAGTTAAGGAGTATAATGCCATCGATAACTTCAAAAAGGCATAGCGTATAACAAACAGCATACTAACCTATGCCAGCGGCATAGCCTGTTTGTAGAACGTAAATACATGGCAACACCATTGCTTTAGCGAAGCAACCTACCTGCGTCGGCATTAGCCTCTGTCGGGATTATTCTCCGGAAATCTAGCAATAATTATTTTTTACAAAGCGGCTGGAACTATTAAAATAGTGGGTCTCCTTTTTTGCCCTTGTTGGTCTTCCTTCTCGCGCAATTAAAACTATAACTAACACCGTTAACCGCTGTTATGTGCTTTTCCTCCATGACTGGTTTAGCTACCACTTAGTATGCTTGCACCCACTGGCGCAGGACTCTGTCCTGTTGCCAGTCGTTACTAGGCATCGTGTTAATATCTTGTCGCCTTTGTTGGTCTTCCTCTCTTCCGCAATCAAAACTCTAACTAACACCGTGAGCCGCTGTTGTGTGTGTTATCAACGGCCGAAAGTTCCAAAAAAGTAGAGAAGTATGCTAATTCGAAGAGTAGTAACAGCAAGCAACAAAGCTGGAGCCCTGCGCTAGAAAAGTAGCTAAATTTATCGTTCACAAACCAGCCACGGATACGATAAAACTCCCGTATCGTTTTACAAGCTTCCATTTTGTGTGAGAATTTTTTAAAAAAGCTTTAGAATTACAACAACAGTGTGATATTTTTTGAAAATAGTTTGAAAATTACAACAGGTTTTGTTAGGGGCCAACAACGGAGTTAAATGATAAAATAATTATACAGCAAACAACACCTTTACAAGTTGCGGGCTGGGGCTTGGCCTCTTTTATCTACACCCCATCTTATGTTGTATGGCGCTCGCCTTGGCGCTGGGCATACTACCCTACCTATTGGCGCCCCTGGGCACCACATTACTGGCATTATTATTACGGCTTCCATTACTATTGGGATTACTATTATTTTGGCAATTACCGCCGCTGGAATTATTACAGGTACCCATCATGGAGAACTTATTATTACAATGCGGGGTTTAGGTCGCACTCCATATTTGTGCAAGCAAGGGTTAAGCGCGGCGATTACCATAAGACGTATTCAAGGCTAGGCCTTGCAAAAAATGGAGCTGCCTTATTTAAAAAAGATTTTCCAAAAGCACCCTCAGTAAAAGATAAGTTACCTGCTTTTGATAATGCTGGAAGGCCTATACACAAGCCAAGCATACAACCTATTGTAAACCCTGGGGCCAAACCCGGCATAACAAAGCCGATAGATAAAAATCCTGTAACCAGGCCTGGCATAACAAAGCCTATAAATATAAATCCTGTCACAAATCCTATAAGTACAAAACCTATAACAAGGCCTACGTTTAACCGGCCAATAGTTAAACCAGCCATTAGGCCAATAGATGCTAGGCCAGCCACAAAGCCAGTTACCCGGCCCAATATTAATAAACTAGGTGCTGAAAGGAATATTTTTAATTAAAAAAATTAATGAGAATGAACACGCTTTAACCATTACTAACCGCCTAATAAATTTTGCAAAATATTTTGCACATAAAGGTGATACTACTTTAAGTATTAAAAATATACAGCTGCCCCGAAGCGCTGCTATCGTGTGCTTTATACCACGAGATACCAGTTTTTAAAAGCAAACCTTACGCATAATCTATTTGTACATTACGCTACACTGCAAAACCCTTAAAAATAAATGCAATTTCATGGCCTAGCTTTATGAAACTTATATGAGGCATAATTTTTTTAAAAATGTTTACCATAACGGAGTTTAAAATTTGGATTGCTTGCACGCTGTTTAACGGGCAACCTAATTAAGTGTTGTCCGTTGGTGAACCTAAAGCAATTGCGTACACTATTTGTTATAGTTTATTATTAAAAATTTGATGGGCAGCATGGGCAAAAAAATATCAATAAAAATTGTTTTTTTTGACATGGGTTAAACGTAATAGCCTATAGCGAGTGGGCATATTTCGGTGGTATATTGTTAAGTAAATTCACACTCCCTCAATTTTTTACATCTTCTGTTTAAACAAAGCTTGGCCATTATAATTTTATGCATTGTAAGTTTTGCTAAAAATTATCCATGTTTTTTACCTGGCTATTTTTTTATCTATTATCAACTTTATACGTGTTATGCTGTTATTACTATAAATCTATAAAAAATTTCAAAATGAGAAGACAAGAAATGGGCGGGCGGCCGGCAACCACTGTA
>JANXVN010000014.1 GCA_025351645.1 Ferruginibacter sp. | reverse complement strand
ATAGTGCGGGACGACCTTATTAATGGCAAGACTAAAATGCTTTATGTTGCCCCGGAAACATTAACTAAAGAAGAGAACATAGCGTTTTTTAAAGATTTACATATCTCTTTTTTTGCGGTAGATGAAGCGCATTGTATTTCGGAATGGGGCCATGATTTTAGGCCAGAATATCGCCGCCTGCGGGAAATGATGGAACTAATAAGCCCGGATGCGCCAATGATTGCTTTAACAGCCACCGCTACGCCAAAAGTACAAAGCGATATTTTAAGGAACCTGGGGTTAAGGGAACCGAAAATATTTTTATCTTCTTTTAACAGGGCTAATTTATTTTATGAGATACTGCCTAAAATAAAAAAAGACCAGACTATTAAAAGCATCGTTCGCTTTATCTCCCAAAACAAAGGGAAGAGCGGCATCATTTATACACTTAACAGAAAAACTACTGAAGAGTTAGCTGATATGCTGATGGCTAACGGTATTAAAGCCGTAGCCTATCATGCCGGGTTGGATAGTAAAGTAAGGGCAGAACGGCAAGACCTTTTTTTAAATGAAGATATGCAGGTTATTGTTGCTACCATTGCATTTGGAATGGGCATCGATAAGCCGGATGTTAGGTTTGTGATACATTACAATATCCCTAAATCCATAGAAAATTATTATCAGGAAACTGGCCGCGCCGGCCGGGATGGCATGGAAGGCAGGTGTATTTTATATTACAGCCATAAAGACGTTGCTAAGCTAGAACATTTAATGAGGGATAAGCCGCTAAGCGAGCGAGAAGTTGGCGCACAATTAATTAATGAAACCGTTGCTTATTGCGAAAGTTCCGTTTGCCGTAGAAAGATTTTACTTAATTATTTTGGCGAAGAATATGATACCGTTGAATGCACCGATAAAATGTGCGACAACTGCAACAACCCTAAAGAATTAATAGAAGCTATGCAAGAAGCTTGCCACGCACTTACAATAATAAAGGGCTTGGATGAACAATTTACCATGGAATACCTAATGCATATTTTACGTGGCAAACCAAACCCACAGGTAAAAATGTTTCGGCATGATGAACGCGACTTTTTTGGCATAGGCAAAAGCAAAGACGAGCATTTTTGGAATTCGCTAATGCGCCAGATGCTGCTGGAAAGATTGATACAAAAAGATATTGAAGAGTATGGCGTTTTAAAGCTTACAAAAAAGGGGCTGGCGTTTATAAAAAAGCCATCCTCCTTTACAATAATATTAAATAATTTATTTGAAGAAGCTGATGCAGATGACGATGAACCAACACCAGTTGCCGCACCTGCCGTAACGGCTGATGCAAAGCTGACAGCCTTATTGCTGGAGCTGCGTAAAAAAGTGGCCAAAGAAAAGAACCTGCCACCTTTCGTTATTTTTTTAGAAAGTAGCCTAGAAGATATGGCCACCATATACCCTACAACTATTGAAGAGCTGGAAAAATGCCAGGGCGTAAGCAAAGGAAAAGCAATGCGCTACGGCAAAAAATTTGTAGACCTTATTGTAGAATATATCGGCACCAACGAGGTGCAACGACCTGATGATTTTGTAATGAAAGGCGTTGTAAATAGAAATAATAACAAAATCTTCATCATTCAAAATGTAGATAAAAAGATACCGCTTGAAACTATAGCCAAAACAAAAGATCTTACAATAGAGCAATTATTGGAAGAAATGGAAACTATAGTAGCAAGTGGTACCAGGCTTAACCTCGATTATGCCATTGATGAACTGGTAGATGAATACGAACAGGAAGAAATAATAGCCTATTTTAAAGCTTGCGAAACCAGCAGCCTGGCAATAGCGCAGGAAGAAATGGCGGACAGTAATTTTAACTGGGAGCAATTAAAAATAATGCGCATTAAATTTTTAAGTGTGTACGGTAATTAACAGGCGCTATTGTATAAATTTATAGTATTAGGTGCTTTATGCTCAAAGCGCCGTTGTTAGTCGTTGGTACTGGTCTCTGCTTACTTTTTTTTATTGATAAAAAAATAACAAAAAAATCAAGCCCGCCCGGATGAACCCGTTCGGACGGGGCTCAAAATAAAAAGGCTGATAAATTAAATGTTGCCCTAAAATCAACGAACTCGCCGCTAGGCCTACATTATTTGTTAACTAGCCCGGGATTAATTCGCCGGCTGGCGGATGATTTCTTAACAATCAACGTGTAATTTTTCTAGTACTTTTTATGTAATGCCACTACCAGCTTGCGTTTGTGCATATATTTCTTAATTTTATAAATTTAAAAGGCGCCATTTAATCTATTGACTTTATAATGCCTCAGTTAAATAATTTGTTGCCTGCAATTTACGGATGGCCCTAATTATAATACGGTATTTACTGCTGTAATTGCTTGTTGCAAACGTAACTGATAATCGCCACTTATATTTACCCAGGGAACTTGCTGGTTTACCATGATATCTTTATAATGATGGTACAATTTTTCTCTAGTAACTAAATCCGGATATTCTCTTAATTCATCCTTTACCCAAGGCATATCTACATCGCAAAGCAAGTATAAGTCATATGGGCGTTTTGCAATTTTATTTAAAATCCAGTGATGGCAATCGTTAAATACAAATTCGCACCACACTTTCATTACATACATATCGGTATCAATAAATATAGGCCCCGCTCCTATATTTTGTATGGCATGTTCCTCTTGGGCTATCTGGCCTTTAGCCACCTCTAACAAGTTGCTAAATGTATACGCCGTGCTATTTGCAAGCAAGTATTCCCGGGCAAATTCCTGCACCCAAATAGTTTTATAATAAGCAGCTAATTGCATGCACAACGTGCTTTTACCTGTGCTTTCCGGGCCAATAATTACAATCTTTTTTATCATAGTTTAGTTAGCTATCTACAATTAATTATTTAGTACCAATACCATTAAGTTGAGGATTTATATGTTTACTTTAACCCTCTCCAAAGTAGCCGAAAGGCTTTAACTAAACGGTATTTTATTTAGCACATAGTACCAGTACAAATTTATACATTAATCCAGCAGCTGTACCAACAATCGTTTACGTTGGCTAGTACACCCTTATTAATGGTGTATAACATTTAGGCGGATATTTTTAAAATAATATACAAGTTTCGAACTAAGATGATAAAAAAATGCCCCAGCTGTTATACAGCCGGGGCTTAGATCAAGGGAATCTACAGGGATGGATTAAAAACGGGTTATTTTAATTATTTTTATTGAACCTCGCAATTTATATTGCGGATCCATTATCAAATACGCTAACTATTTAAGTAACTCCTGCCCAGTTGGCTACAGTTACTGTTTTAATAATTTTCTTTTAAATATTACCTGGCTGTAAATCGTAATTATTTAAAAAACTAACGTTGCCAAAAAGCCACTTTTTTTTACTAATGCTGGTTTTAGAGTTAGTGAAAACATGCACACATATTGCTATTCCATAGTTTACCAATTGGTAAATTTTGCTTCAATAACTACCATCTTCAAACTATAGTATTTAATATAATTAAGGAATAATACATCTGGTATTTAATATTTCATGCGTAATTTTCATTTTCCGCCTATAAGACGGATTTATTTGCAAAAGGGTTGCATGGAAAAAAAATAAAGTTTTGGGCGTGGCTTAAATTCGATACAACCTAGCAGTTATCCCGTTATCCCTTGCCAGAAAGTTGGAATTTACACATAACGTTTGCAGGGATTTGCAACATTTCAATTTATACTTGTGCTTTTGCGGGTTTTATTACAGTATTATAATATTATTGCAGACATGCGTAGGGTAAGTGCAGCTTTTTGCATTATAGAGCGGTTTTTTTGCGCTGTTAAGTTTATAGAGCTGCAGCTAACTCGCCTGGCAGGTAACCCTTCCTGCTAGGCAGGTGTTTTTACCTCTAAGCTTAACGACCATTTATTATATTAGTACCCAAGCTCAAAGTAGGCAGCCTAAAATATTTATTTTTTAGCGATGCAACCCTTTTTCTCAGAAAACCGTCTTATGTCGGCACTACAAAACCTACCTATCTAAGTAAATTTTAATTAATAATAATCCCTCTATACAATAACGTACAATGAAAAAAATATCAACATTTGATAAAGCTATGAGCGTATGGCTAACAATCTATTCTTTTATTACTATTCTTCTTTATTTAGTAAGCCCATTTAGACATGCAGCATCCATCAATTTTAGTTTATGCGTAGTTGCTTTTTTGCTACTGCCAGTTATGGTTTTTTTATTTCTGCTATTACAGCAAAATTTATATTTAAACAAGCCTATAAAAAATTGAAAATATTTTACTAAGCCTTTGTATTGTATCCGAAGTAATACCCGGCTACTTTGTGTATATCCACAGCATTGACGCGTATAACGAATAGCCCTAGCTTTTTATATAAAAATATTAAGCGATAGGAAGGTTGCCGGAAATATTACTTTTACCGGATCAGCCCCCTGTTTCACCCATAAGCTGGTAGTTGGTATAGCCTCAAAATTAAATAGCTAGCTTGTAATAATTCTTCACGTTGTAAAAAGTGGTTTTAATGTGCTCCCCTTCATATAAATTTCTTAGTTTAATACTGCCAACTAAATAGAAAGTATGTTTGTTATTTGATAATTTTTTTAGGCTGATGTATATATTTTTTTAGAGATATACAATTTAAACTACCAGACAGGCTAAGGATTTTTTTAAAAAATTTTAGGGGGTATTTAAATTTTAAAAAAATCAAGTGCTATATATTTATTGTTTGTAGTTTTTTTTATTCCTGAAAAGTATTTCAAAAGCCTACTGAAAATTTGGAAACCTGTTTCCGTGGTTGGTGGCCAGGAGTTTACAAGCCAAGGGGCAAAGGCTAAAAAATTGGCTACACAGTTTTTACAATTTCTGTAGTATAGATGTTTTGTTCCCATGGCTGGTGTATTACCACAGTTGTTAGCTTAAGGAAAAAAGACAGTAATAAATTAATAAAAAAAACTCACTGCGAAGCTATAGCTGTCTTCAATTGTCTCCCCATAATTTTAAAAAAACACCTGGTTTTACTCAACTACTATGGGTTAGTAACCCATAGGTTAAATTCAGTACTAAAAGTATATTTGGTGGCTTCGCCGTTCTTATATTTTGTTTAATCCTTTATTTAAACCGTTTGTAAAAGCTAAAGCCTTAAACTAACGTGCAAAGCTTAAACTAACGTGGTTAGGCCAGCTAACAACTATGGTGCCTCACCAACCCTTGTGCCCAGGAGCTTACCCCCAAGGGGAAAAAACAGGCTTTGCTGAAGAGCAACCTGCCAGGGATAACCAAGGACGAATATAGTATTGTATATTTTTTAAAAAAAGGCATTTGTTGTTGTTTAGCCTAACATTCAATGAATGCCCCTACATTGCCAAGCCCTAAAACGTAGTATGATTGCCGCTACGTTAAGCATATATAGGTTTGTCGTTATCTCCACCGTAGCCTTCTTTAAAGGAGCCGAAAGGGCTTAGCTTTACGGCATTGGGCCAAGTCTTCTTAAAAATAAAATATGGCGGCCGTTATAAGCCAAATCAGTTTCAATCAGTTTAATCAGCGTTTGTAGCCTAACTGTAGCCCTGTAAGCCCATAAACTGTTTAGTAATGTAGCCTCACCATTTAAGGTAAGCATACCCTACACACCAAAACACGGCTCTCTTTTGCAAGAGAGCCGTTGTAGTTGAATTCGTAATTTAATAAGGTAAATTTATTTTACATACTAACTATAAAATTTTAGCCTGCCCTTACTACTTTATTTGTTTATTGTTTTACAACTTTTAAATTAGTGGTAGTACCATTAGTAGCAGTAACCTTTAAAGTATAAACACCCGCAGCAAAACTA
>JANXVN010000004.1 GCA_025351645.1 Ferruginibacter sp. | reverse complement strand
CAATTATAAGTAATATTCCCACCCGTAAAACTGCTGCTGAAATTAACAGCCGCCGTTGCATTGTTATTGCACAAAGATTGGTTGGCCACCGCATTTACAGTAGCTGTCGGGTTAACCGTGATGGTAAATGTTATTGGATTGCCTGCACAATTTACACCGCCGTTGGTGTAGGTTGGTGTAACGGTGATGGTGGCGGTAACCGGTGCGGTAGTCGCATTGGTTGCAACGAATGATTCGATATTGCCCGTGCCATTTGCTGCCAATCCGATGGAAGCCGTATTGTTAACCCAGCTGTAAACCACATTACTGCCGCCGTTGCCACTGTTGGTACCCGTAAACATTATTGCAGAAGTAGGGCTATTGTTACATACAGTTTGATTATCAACCGCATTCACCTTCGCCGACGGATTAACTGTGATGGTAAAGGTTGTTGCGATGCCGGTACAGCTCACACCATTGTTGGTAAAAGTGGGCGTAATGGTTATTGTTGCTACAACCGGCGAAGTTGTAGTGTTGGCAGCAATAAATGTAGGGATATTGCCCGTACCGCTTGCGGCTATCCCGATGGATGCCGCATTGTTTGTCCAGTTGTACACTATGCTGCCACCCGTTGCAGTGCTGCTAAAAGCAATCGCTGCCGTTGAGGCGCCATTGCACAATACCTGGTTGGTAACCACAGTTGCTTTAGCTATCGGATTAACCGTTATTGTAAAAGTAAGCGGAACTCCTGTACAACCATTTGTAGTGGATGGGGTAACGGTTATGGTTGCTGTTGTGGCATTGGTTAAATTATTATTTGTTGTAAAAGATGGGATATTGCCCGTGCCGCTCGCAGCTAATCCAATGGACGGATTATTATTTACCCAGCTATAAGTAGTGCCGGATACCGCACTTGTAAATACAATCGGTGCTGTTACCTCATTGGCACAAAGCGTTTGATTGGCAACCGTAGCTACCGTGGCCGTTGGGTTTACTGTTATTGTAAAAGTAGATGGAGTACCCGTGCAGGTTGTTTCATCGCTGTTCATGATAACAGGTGTAACCGTGATGGTTGCAGTAACCGGTACGCTGCTGGTATTGGTTGCTGTAAAAGAGGCAATATTGCCCGATCCGCTTAAAGCCAGCCCGATAGAAGGTGTATTATTAACCCAATTATAAGTAATATTCCCACCCGTAAAACTGCTGCTGAAATTAACAGCCGCCGTTGCATTGTTATTGCACAAAGATTGGTTGGCCACCGCATTTACAGTAGCTGTCGGGTTAACCGTTATCGTAAATGTTATTGAACTGCCTGCACAATTTACACCGCCGTTGGTGTAGGTTGGTGTTACGGTGATGGTGGCGGTAACCGGTGCGGTACTGGTGTTTGTAGCTGCAAATGTTGGTATATTACCCGTACCCCTTGTAGCCAAACCGATGGATGAATTGTTATTTTCCCAATTAAATTCTGTTCCTGAGAGAGTCCCCATAAAATTTATCGGGCTTGTTGCTGCATTATTACAAACTGTTTGGCTTGGGGGTTGCGTAACTGTTGGCGTTGGATTAACTTTTACAGTTGCCGTAATGGATGCACCCTCACAGGTACCGGATTTAGGTATCAATGTAAATGTAACTGTTACAGGTGCATTGCTTGTATTGGTTAATGAGCCACTTATATTGCCACTACCATTGGCTGCAATCCCGGTTACAACCACTTCATTATTTCTTGTCCAGGTGTAATTGGTGCCCGCAACTGTACTGCTAAGCACAATATTATTTATTGCACTTCCGGAACAAATTTCTTGTGAAGCCGGAGTTGCTGTGGCAAGCGGGTTGCCTGTTACGCTTAGTGTAACATCTCCTGTTGTTGGCAAATTATATGCTATGCTCCAGCTTAGGCCCATTGGTAACACCGGATAATTAATAGTTGCAAAAGTTCCTGCAAGTGTTGTAGAAGTCATTATTGTATAAGTATCGCCGCAGGCAGGTATAAAGCCTCCAAACAATACTACATTTAAAGTGCCGCTCAAAGTAGCAGTTCCGGTAACCTGCAACTGATCATGCTGTGTACAGGGTGTTGCACCACCAATTTCAATTTCTTCGGTACCGGTGCCGTTAGAATATCCTGCGCCAAATGCAGTACAGCCCGGAGAATTGCCGGGTGCAACAATACCTCCGTTGTTATTATATAATGCTCCTGTAAAATTTCCGCTTCCTTTATAGGTACCAAGTGGGGTAAGTACACCACCATTTACGTTTAATATTGAATTATTGGTAAGAATTGCTTCCCTATTAATGATGATATTTTTTACCTGTGCAGTGCCGCCGGCTATTATGCAAAAATGTGGTGTGCCGGATGGAATCACAACGTCTGATAGAGCAGTTGGTACAGCACCCTGGTTCCAGTTGGATGGGGTAAACCAATTATTGCTGATGGTTCCTAACCAGGTATTGCTGGAAGTTACCGTTATAGTTCCGCTGGTAGTTATTGTGGTACATCCGCCTGTTAGGGTTACCGTAAATGTAAATGGCGAGCCTGTGGCCGTTGTTGGCGAACCGCTGATAGTTACCACATTATTCAACCAACTACCAGATACTCCTGCAGGTAAACCACTAAAAGAAGCACCTGTGGCTTTTGTAGTGTTGTAGGTGATATTTGAAATAGCCGTGTTTACAGTTACAGTTTGAGTAATTGTCTCAATTGCCGAAGTACGTGTAACGGTATTATTATCTTCTACAGAAATTGTAAAGGTACTTGAAGTACCATCACAGCTTACGCCTGCATTTGTATAAGAAGGCATAACAGTTATCGTTGCTGCAACGGGAGATTCTCCGGGATTAATTGCAGTAAAGCTGGCTATATCACCGGTTCCGCTTGAAGCCAGTCCAATAGAAGCGTTGTTATTCGTCCAATTGTAAACGGTACCTGGCACGTCACCGCTTAGGGTTATTATATTTGTTGCAGCATCTTTACACACTGTTTTATTACCAACTACATTTATTGTTGGGCTTGGATTTACCGTAATGGTAAAAACTGAAACCGCACCAGTATAGGTTATTCCTGCATTGGTGTAAGTTGGTGTAACGGTAATGGTGGATTTAACGGGTGCGCCGGTAGTGTTTTTTCCGTTAAAAGAGGGTATATCACCTGTGCCGTTAGCAGCCAATCCAATGCTGGTATTATCATTAACCCAGCTATACACGGTACCTGCAACCGGGCCGGTAAAATTTATTGAGGTAGTAGCTGTATTATTACATACTGTTTGGTTAGGCTGTGTATTTGTTGTAGGGTTGGTATAAATAGTACCGGATACAGAGACGGATTTACCTGCAAGACCATCCTCATCACGCATAAATACATCACCCATTATAGTTCCTTCGGGGGCTGTTGAAGCCGCCCGTACATAAATTAAAGTAGGCGGTACCGTACCGATGTCGGATGTAATGACAACTAGCTGATCCGCATTTCCTACATAACCCGTTTCAGGGGAAAGTGAGACTTCAAAATGTGCCGGTGCATTTATAAAAAGTTTATCATAGAAAGCTAAATTTGCAGCAGAAATTGTAAACTGTATTATTTCTGGGCTTGCAGAAGCAACGCCCTGGCGAACATTAATGCTGCCCGATTTCGGCGCCGATATGATTATATTCGGTTTCGGTATATTTTCAGAACTTACAAGGATGGGAAAAATCAGGTCTGCGCCTGTACAGGTAAATCCAGCATTGGTGTTACTTGGGCTAACATTTATATGGGAGTTTTGGATTATCGTTGCATCGGGTCTAAACGAAGGAATATCTCCTATACCGCTGGCTTTCAATCCGAAGCTGGTATTATCATTAGTCCAGCTATACGTTGTGCCGGAATAATTACCTGTAAAATGGATTGGTTCTGAAATAATATCCCGAGTAAAATATCGAGCTGAAATCTTATCTATTGTTGGTGTAATATTTACCAAACCACTAACCTTTACATTTACAGTGGGATTATTTATACTGGATAGTGTTACATTACCGTTTATAGAACCTATTGGGGCTGACGATGATGAACGTACATAAATTACAGTATTTGCCACGGCACCTCCTACCTCGGTTAACACAAGAGAATTACCATAATCACCTTCCGATGTTAATGATACTTCGAAATTTGCAGGAGCAGTTATTACTATATTTGAAGTAAGCGAATTACCAGAAACCGTAAATTGTTGAATATGTGGATTTGCTGAACTATAGCCGGAACAAGCAATGTTTGTTCCAATAAGGTTACCGGCTGTAATACCCTGCGTTGTAACTTTTACCACTAATAAACCCGCTGCATTGGTTGTACCACAACCACCAGTTAAAATAACACTATAATTATAATTACCAAAAGTTGAAGGTGTACCACTTATTGTAATTACATTATTATTCCAATTACCTGTAACTCCGGTTGGTAACCCACTAAAAGTAGCACCTGTAGCAGTGGTAGTATTGTAGGTAATGTTTGTAATTGGTTCATTTATGTTTACAGGTTGAGCATTGGTGCCAACTGCCGAGCTAAAAGAAATGGTATTTAAACCATTTACAGTACCAGTTACAGGCACATATATAGAAGTTACTCCTTTGGACGTAAGTACTACATTACCGCTTAAAGCACCAATAGGCGCACTTGATGATGAACGTACATAAATTTTTGTACCCCTATAATAATAGGTAGTGGTAGGCCCCACATCAAGTCTCGTTCCGGTAAGGATAAGAGAACTTGCATAACCACTACCCATAGAAGTAGATACTTCAAAGTTGAGAGGAGCTATTACCATTAATGGAAATTGCACATCAGGACTCGAGAAATTAAATTGTTGAATATTTGGACTTTCCGATGCGGAGCCAAAACAACTTATATTTTCCCCTATTGCACTTGTAGATGTAATTATTTTAGCAGGAGGAATAATAGGAGGAGGAAGAACAAAAGGAGGAGGAATAGGAGGAAAAGGAAGATTAATAATGCTCTGAGCATGAGATAAATTCCCTATCAAAAATAAAATAGGTAGCAATAAAGTTTTTAAGTAAAATCTCATGTTCATAACAGATGTTTTTGGGTAAAATTGGAATATTTGTAAAAAATTAAATTGCTTAATTCAATGATTTTCTTTGATTAACCGGAAAGATTGGAAAACATATCATATAATTTTCATCAAAGGAGATGAACAAACTATAATGGTAGGTAAAATGAAATTATACGTGGGTGAAAAAGACTACCTTCAATTTTTCCGTAATAAAATGTTGTTTCTCTTACTACCTATTATTGTACCTCCTATGCAAAAACAAATACAAATTTTAATAATAGAAGACGAATTTATTATTGCCGACTATATTGAGGGTTGCCTTATAAATTTAGGGTATGAAGTAGCCGGAATTTGCACCCATTATGAAGAGACCATCACCGCTCTACATTCGCTGAAACCAGATATTGCAATTATAGATATCACCTTAAAAGGGCAAAAAAATGGAATTGATATTGGCTATTATATCATGCAAAATGTAAATATCCCCTTTGTATATGCATCCAGCCATGGCGATAAAAACACCGTAGATAAAGCAAAACAAACTAAGCCAAATGCCTATCTTATAAAACCATTTACCGAAGAAGACCTGTACGCTGTTATAGAAATGGCATTGGTAAATTTTGGCAGGCGAAAAATACAGGTGGAGGCAGAAGAAGAATTAATAGTGATAAATGATGGCATTTTTATTAAACATAAAAATAAATTCATCAAGCTATTATTGGAAGAATTGATTTATGCTGAAGCAAATGATAACTACGTAAACTTATACAAAGCAGACACACATTTCACTTTAAAAACAACCTTATTAAAACTGCAGGAAGTGTTGCCTCCTTATTTTCTTAGAATACAAAAATCTTATATCGTTAACCTGCATCAATTAAAAAGTTTTGATACAGAAGAAGTTGTTGTACACAATACAACATTGCCCATTGGCAAAAGCTACAATGAAGCCTTATTTGAGAAATTAAAAATTGTAAAAGGATAGTTTTCTTTGTAACCTTATCATTTTAAAACCCTATGTTAAAAAATTACTGCTTATTTATCTTTATATTTTGCACGGGCAAATTGATTGCCCAAACACATACATTAACCAAAGCTGATAAAGAAATTATTCAGCAATTTGAAATGATAAAAGACAATAATTATAGTTTAGAAAGAATAATATCCGACAGTACCTTATCATTTACAAAAAATACCTTGCTGCATGATTTTACACCAAATAATTATTATTGGATAAGATTTGCCGTTAAAAACCCTTTCAATTCCCCACAATATTTTAACCTGTCTGCTTTGCCGATTATAGATAATACCTTATATTTTTATGATAATGAAGAAAAAAAATGGCAATCTCTCAAGGCCGGACTGGCCCATGCTATAGGTAACCGACGATACGATTTTACACCGGTTTCAATTTATAATAACCAAATAAATTATTATTATTTAAAAATGAATGTAAGTGCTCTGGCAAATTTTAAAGATAGCACCCATGTAAGCCTAAGTTTAAAAAAAACAGCAGCTGTAAACAAATATGAACAAAAGCTTTTTATCATCTGGATAATTACGTTGGTTATTATTTTTATTTTATTCTTATATAATCTGAATACTTATTTTATTTTTAAAGACAAAGCGTTTCTGTATTATTTAATGATTATATCAGGCGGTGTAATTTATGTTACAGGCATCAACTTTTATTTCAATTTATTATTACCGGTTAGTTTTTTTGAAGTTGCATTAACTAAGAAAGGAGATATGTTCTTTTTCGATCTTAATTGTGCGGGTGCACAATTGGGAATATTGCTGGTAATAATAGGTTTTATAAATTTTACCCGTAGTTACCTGCAAACAAAAGTAACACTCCCCATTTGGGACAGGACTTTAAAATACGCCGCCAGGATTTATTCAACCGGTACAATTTTTACAACAATAACCACCAGTACTGGTATATGGTATAGCTTACAATATTTATATTTACCCCTCAATATTGCCGTGGTTGCTATCATTGTTACAATATTGGTTGTTAGCATAATTGCATTTAAACGAAAATACATATTCGGTAAATATTTTTTAATTGCCAATTCCCTTCCCTTAATTTTTGTATTATCGGTAGCGGTGTATTACATCATTCATCCGAATGCTGTGGATGGAGGGATGCTGTTACCTAATATGGCCATATTGTCGCTGGCTTTAACTTTTGCCATAGCCTTATCTGCAAGAATAAAAATTTTAAAAACAGATTTGTTTAATGAGCAATTACAAGCTCAATTAATTACTGCTAACTTATTAAAATCTGAACAAAAAAATACCGAAAAGGAATTCCATTTAAAAGAAATTCATCATCGGGTTAAAAATAATTTACAGATTATCAACGGGTTGCTGTATATGCAGTTTAAAGATTGCGCAGATGAGGACATTCAATCTGAATTAAAACAATCGCAGCAAAGAATAAAAAGCATGGCATTGGTACACAACAAACTGTATGAATCGGATAATATGGTGCATGTTTATATAAAAGAATACATCAAAGACCTGGCTGTGGACATACTTAAAACAAATACCCCGCCGGGCAAATCCATTCAATTAAATATCGAAGAAGAAGATGCGGTTAAATTATCCTTAAATACGTCTATATCCATCGGATTAATATTAAATGAATTGATAACCAATGCTTGCAAGTATGCTTTTAACAACCAACAGCAGGGGCAAATAAATATATCGCTGTCAAAACTTCCAAACAGCTATCAATTAATAATTAAAGATGATGGCAGTGGACTATCAAAAAAATTTGAACAAAATAAGTCAATGGGAATGCGCTTAGTAACTAATTTATCCAAACAACTTGGAGGGGCAGCCATCTTTGAAAATAATAATGGAACAGTTATTACTATCAACTTTGAGGATTTAGAAGCGGCGTAGCCAAACTAGATACAAATATTTTTAGAAGAAGTTGATCTGAAGCAATTGTGGGGTGCAAAAATTTATAAACCCCACACAGATACAATTTTAACCAACTCCATATTTAATAGAACGCGACTGAATTCTTATAATTTA
>JANXVN010000001.1 GCA_025351645.1 Ferruginibacter sp. | reverse complement strand
AAATTATACTGCTGTGCAGATTGCTAAAAACTATTTGCACCGAAGCACCAGAGATAGAAACGGAAATCCTTTTTTTGTCGGGCCGCCCGCAAAAAAAGATTGCAGTGAATAGCTCGGCCGCAGGGGTGCCCAACAAAATCTTTTCAGAACTAAAAGCCAATCAAAAATGAAAATTGTTTTATTCTCCGACATCCACGCCAACCTGCCGGCATTGGAAGCGTTTTTTAAAGATATTGAAACCCGTGGCTACGATGCCATTTATTGCCTCGGCGATTTAGTTGGTTATAATATTTGGCCCAACGAAGTGGTGCAGGAAATTAAAAAACGCAACATACCAACCATTGCCGGCAACTACGATTTGGGTATTGGTAGAAATATAAACGAGTGTGGCTGCGCTTATAAAACGGACATTGAAAAAGCAAATGGCAGCATCTCTATTTCGTTTACAAATGAAATAATGCACGATGCGGAAAGGGCTTACCTACGTACGTTGCCGGCACATATAAAAGTTGAATTTCAGTTGAATGAAGACAAGCTTAATTTGTTGCTGGTACATGGCAGCCCACGTAAAATAAACGAGTATCTTTTTGAAGACAGGGAAGAAAAAAGCATGCTGCGGATAATGAAAAATGCCGATGCGGACATACTTTGTTTTGGGCATACGCACAAGCCATTCCACCGTGTAATTGCTGAAACAAATGATGGCGTTACAAGGCACCGCCACGCAATAAATATTGGCTCGGTAGGCAAGCCAAAAGACAATGACAAAAGAGGCGGCTATGTGTTGCTGAATATAAAAGAAGATAGCAGCATACTTAAGGCTGATAGCATAACAGTTGACTTTATACGCTTTGAGTATGACTATGAAAAATCGGCCAAAGCAGTTGAGCAAAGCCCGCTGCCAAATGGTTATGCAGACAACCTGCGGAACGGTTATTGATAAATAATTGAAGGTATTTTTTAAAGGGATGGCAGGTTACATTTTGGTAACCTGCCATTATAATTTTATCGGCAATTTATTATTTCAATTGCAACTGTACAATGGTATCTACCTCATCAAACTCAACGCCATCAAGGGTTATAGTTACGCCTGCTTTATTTTGCTGGCACTTTACCAGTTTGTTTTTTACCATTAACTGGCAGCTTATTACTTTACCTGTTACGCCTTCAATAAGGATGGTTGGCTGTAAGGGTTTTTTAAAAATATGCACGTACACCGTTTTATTTTTTGCAGTAACAACGCCCCACTCTTTTGGTGGCATTACCGTGCCTCTTGTACCGTAAACACTTTCGCCGTACTGCCGCATCCACTGGCCCACCTGCTTTAGCGTATCAATAAATTCAGGCTGTATTTTTCCGTTAGGCATTGGACCTACGTTTAATAAAAAATTAGCGTTGCGGCCTGCTGCGTTTACTAGATAATGTATCACCTGCTTTACCGATTTATAGTTGGTGTCTTTAATGTTAAAGCCCCAGGAATCGTTCATTGTCTCGCAGGTTTCCAGCGGTAATTTTTCGGATGCTTTTTGAAAGCTTAGTCCTGATTTATTTTCTCCCGGAAGGTCTCTTTCAAACATCTGAAAATCTTCGCCGGCAAATGGTGTAAGGTGATGGTTATTGCCAATCATGCATTGCGGCTGTAGTTTGTGTATCAGCCCATAAATTTCACCGTACTTCCAGTCTATCCTTGAGGTGCGGTCTGCTTCGCCTTCTGGCTTTGTCTGGTCCCAGTGCCCATCAAACCAAATGCCGCCGATCTCTCCATAATTGGTCAGCAATTCTGTTAACTGATTTTTCATAAACTGTAAATAGTGCGCATAATCTCCCTGACCTGTACGCCCAGATTTTTGCCCTGTACGCCCGGTTTCATGCGGGTAATCTGTACGGTTCCAATCCAACAAAGAGTAGTATAAAAATAGCTTGATACCTTGCTTATGGCATTCATCCGCCATCATTTTTACCACATCTTTTTTATACGGCGTATGCATAATGTTGTAGTCAGAAAACTTTGTATCCCACATGCTAAAACCATCGTGGTGGCGGGTTATAAGCGTTATGTACGTCATGCCTGCATCTTTGGCCATGCTTACCCATTTCTGTGCATCAAAATCTATCGGGTTAAAAAAATCCATCAGGCGCATGTAATTTTTTACGGGTATATTTTCATTGTTCATTACCCACTCGCCGTTGACAGGAATACTGAATATGCCCCAGTGTACAAAGAGCCCAAACTTCATATCCTGAAAATTGCTGCGTGCTGTTATGTTGGCAGGCGATGGCTCGTAGTTTTGTGCATTGGTGTTGATAAAGACAAGGCTTAAAAGAAGGGCCAATGCAAATTTTATTACGTTAATTTTCATACTGTATAATTTAAAGATGTAATTATAAACTAGCAATAATAGTAGTTGCCATTTGCTGCAATCCGTTAAATGGCGCATTTGCCAGCCACCTAAATTAGTGTGTTGGCAGACAGTACCATTATCTTTTTATTCAACTATTTTGGCATTAAGGTAGTGCATTTACTGTATTGATAAAACAGATACTGTATAAAAATTAGAGCAGCATTTGTATAATTCCACAGGTACATAGTTGCAATAAACATGGTGTACCAGAAGCCAATGGCAAGCTTTCTTAAAATGGGTGCGTTTCTATTTTAGTTTTGTGTTTATGCCCCATCGGGGTTACCTGTTTGTAGCAGAAAATGGCCGGGTGTAAGCGTGCCGTTAGGTACGCCACTAAATAGGGGTAACCGTTACACGGCATTTGCAAATTTGATATTTATTTCTACACACAGGTAGCACCTACGGCGCCTGTTAAACTTAAATTAGAAATACGCCCCTATTAAACATGCGCAACATCAAATTAAATTTTATACTTTAGTTGTACAAAGTTGTTTTGAAAGAACGCAATGCGATACTGCCATTCAGCCCATATTTTGTAAAACAATCCATTATGAAGCAATTATTTTTTGTATTTGGTATGCTTGCATACAGCAATTTATTTGCCCAAGCCGTTGTAGAAAAATATTCTGTAGATTCTGCCAGCGTAACACATGCGCAAGTGCCAAAAGGCGAGCTTTTAAAATTTACTTTTAGCCAGTCAAAAATATTTCCGGGCACGATAAGGGACTATTGGATATACGTGCCTGCCCAGTATAAGCCGGGCAAGCCAGCCTGCGTGTACATTAACCAGGATGGGCTACAGTGGGATGCGCCAACGGTATTTGATAACCTTATTTTCAAAAACGAAATGCCTGTTACCATCGGCATTTTTATAACTCCGGGAAAGATGCTGGCAGATAGCGGCGCTACTTCGCTTGACCGCTTTAATAGAAGCCTGGAGTACGATGGCTTAGGTGATGCTTACGCCCGTTTTTTACTAACTGAAATTTTGCCGGAGGCAGAAAAACATCAAACAAGCGATGGGCGCTTAATAGGTTTATCAAAAAATGGCAACGACCGTGCTATAGGCGGAAGCAGCAGTGGCGCGGTTTGTGCCTTTACAGCAGCGTGGGAACGGCCGCAAGAATTTTGCAGGGTGTTTAGCGCAATAGGTACTTATATTGGCTTGCGTGGGGCAGACCGCTACCCAACACTGATCCGTAAATACGAGCCTAAGCCTATCCGTATTTTTTTACAAGATGGTAGCAACGACCTTAATATTTATGCCGGCGATTGGTATAAGGCTAATGAAACAATGGAAAGGGCGCTTACTTTTTCGGGCTACGAAGTGGCGCATGTTTGGGGCGAGGCAGGGCATAACGGCAACCAGGGCACCGCCATTTTTCCGCAAGCCATGCGGTGGCTTTGGAAGGACTGGCCAAAGGCAGTTGCAAAAGGCAATACTAAAAATCAATTTTTGAGCGACCTGCTTGTTACCAACGAAGATTGGGAGCTGGTAGGCGATAGTTATCAATTTACAGAAGGCATTGCCGCTAATGCCGCAGGCGAAGTTTATTTTCAAGATATACCGGCTTCCAAAACTTATAAAATAGGGTTGGATGGCAAAGTAACTGCCTTGCCTATTGATGCTAAAAAAGCCAGTGGCACCTGTTTTAGCGCCGATGGTAAACGCTACACTGCCGCTAGCAAAACAAACCAAATTATAAGTTATGATGCCAATGAAAAAGAAACCGTAGTGGCTGATAGTATTGCCGGCAATGATTTGGTAGTAGCTAAAAACGGTAACGTGTATGTTACCGTACCGGATGGTCCCACTAAGCCGGGCAAGCTTTATTTAATACAGCCTGTTGGTAAAAAGATATTGGTTGATGAAGGTATAAAGTATCCAAACGGGCTTACGCTTTCGCCAGACCAGACGCAATTGTACGTAACTGAATCTGCCAGCCACTGGGTTTGGTTATACAAGATAAAACCTGATGGCACGCTGGCCTACAAACAACACTATGGCTGGCTGCATGTACCGGATAAGGAAGAAAATGCCTGGCCTGACGGGTTAAAATGCGATACCGCCGGAAGAGTGTTTGTTACCTCAAATTTAGGTATACAGATACTGGATCAACTTGGGCGTGTAAATGCAATTTTACCGGTACCGCCAGCAAGCCACCCACCATCTAACATTTGCTTTGGCGGCGCAGGCTTTAATATTTTGTACGTTACCTGCTGGGATAAAGTGTACCGGCGTAAATTAAAAACCCGTGGCGTTAATCCGTTTGATGCACCGGTTAAGCCTGTTGGGCCAAGGTTGTAAAATATCTTATATTGGGGCTGACGTTCAGGACCTTGTGATGTTGGGGCTTCAGCGACCGACCAACCAACAACAAAAAGCCAAACTTGAAAAAAAATGTACACTACTTTGTTCGACCGCCCCAATATTACAAAACCCATGTTAGCGGTTCGGGCTCATTGTCATGCATTAAATAAGTTCTCAATAATTTTACTAATTGTATTTTTTGTCCTGTAAGCATTGTCAGTCAATAAATAATCCTTTAGTTTTCTTGCCACTATTTCGGGTTTGGGTTTGTCAATAAGTTTTGGTTGAATCTGTCGCATCCAAAGGGATTGATTTAGTCTTTTGCCGATTGTTGTGCAAAACATTATTCCGTCTAATGCGACCAAACTTAAAGGTCGTCCGCTTGCCATCCATTTGTTTGCTCTTTCCCAACTTAAATATGAACTCGCAGCTAAGTGTCCCCAATTTTGCCCAATGTTTAATGTACGATCAACATTATTTTCAATCCAATCAAGAACTTTTTCGTTGCGGACAAAATTTAATGCAGTTATATATTCATTTAAATATTTGTCCTCACAATTGTCAATTTCCTGAGAGATAATTAAAAATGCCTTGTCCATGTCAACACTTTTTACGAGGTTTTCAGAACGAAAAACAAATTCATTTACTTTTTCTTGGTCGTACATATTTGAAGTATTGTCATAGCCTGACCGCTAACGTCTTTGTAGCTGCTCCTACCCTTTCATAAACGCATCTGCATCCCGGTAAGCTTTTATCAGCCCTTGTTCCCCTTCTTTGCCGTGTAATGAACTGCCGTGTTCCATGCCGAGTACGCCTTTGTAACCTTTTTTATAAATATGGGCAAAGATGTTTTTATAATTCATTTCTCCGGTGCCGGGTTCGTTCCTTCCGGGGTTATCACCAATTTGCAGGTAGCCTACCTCGTCCCAAACCCTATCGAGGTTATTAATGATATCGCCTTCATTGCGCTGCATGTGGTACATATCAAACAAAAATTTACAGGCTGGGCTGTTGACCGCTTTGCACACCATAAATGTTTGGTCGCTGTGACGAAGGAACAGGTCCGGGTTATCGCTTAATGCTTCAAGTACCATTACTAAACCGTGTGGCTCAAAAATGGCTGCTGCTTGTTTTAGTGCGCTAATCACATTAGCCATTTGAAATTCAACTGACAGGCTTCTTTCATAATTTCCCGGCACTACGGTCATGTATTTCGCATTGCAGCGCTTGGCTGTTTCAACGGCGGTCTTGCAATCAGTTAACATCTTATCTATCCATTCCTGCTTGCCGGTTGTGAGCGATGTTTTCCAATGCCAGTCATCTGTTGTAATTACAAATACGCCCATGCTCATGCCGAGTTTAGCGAGCGTATCTCCAATTTTTTTTTGCTCACCCATAGGCCGGGCCATCATACCGTTATCTTCAATGGCCCTAAAGCCCATGCTATGCGCAAACTTTATCTGTTCGATAAAATCATCGCCTGCAAGGTTTTTAAACGTACCATCGTGGATGCCATAATTAAGGCTGAAGGGCTTATCATCCAAAATATTTTTACTGGTTGCAGCGCTTGCTGTTGCGGATATGCCTGCTGTTAACACCGCACCGCCGGCGAGCAAAGATTGTTGCATAAATTTTCTGCGTAGCATTGTATAAATTTTATGGGTTAAATTTACTTACATTCATTTATAAAACTACAATTTTGTTTACGCGGTTAATTGCCTCCCTGTTTTTTTTATTGATAGCCATGCAGCTACCGGCGCAGGCAAAACGTTTTTCATTCACCAGAGAAAAAATGGGTTCGCCCTTTACCATTATTTTATATGCCGCCGATTCAACGCAAGCCGTGATGGTTACAGAAAAATGTTTTCAGTTGGTAGATTCACTGGCATTTATTTTTAGTGATTATATCGATAGCAGCGAATTGAACAGGTTATGTGCCAGGGCGGGAAACCCATCTTTAGCAATGACATTATCAGTGCCGCTTTTTGATATACTGCTAGCATCTAAAAATGCTTTTGAAAAAAGCAGGGGCACTTTCGACATCACGCTTGGCCCGGTAACCAGGCTGTGGCGCAGGGCACGTAAAGAAAATAAATTTCCCTTGCCAGCAATAGTAAAAGAAAAATTAGTGCTAACCGGTTTTAATAAATTACTGCTGGATACTATTTTACATACTGCATATCTTACCCAACAAAGCATGCAGCTAGACCTTGGTGGCATTGCGCAGGGCTATATTGCACAGCAGGTAATTAATCTTTTAAAAACAAACAACATTGCCAATGCGCTTGTAGATGTAAGCGGCGACATAGCGGCTATTGGTGCACCCCCTGAAAAAAGCGGCTGGACGGTTGGTATAAACGTGCCCAACGATAAAGAGGAGATACTAAAAAAGCCCATCAGCGTATTCAATAAATCCGTTACCACTTCTGGCGACCTTTACCAATTTATTTATCACAACGGAAAAAAATATTCACATATCGTACATCCTAAAACTGGTTATGGCATTACCAGCCAGCGCAACGTAACGGTTATTGCAAATGATGGCACAACGGCAGACTGGCTTACAAAGGCCTGTAGTTTATTACCGGTAAAGCAAGCCAAAAAATTAGCAACATCTATAAACGCCGCATTGCTTATTGTTGAAATAAAAAAAGGAAAACCGGTGCTGTATACTACGAAGAATTTTAGCACTTATTGGAAATCTGCTCCGCAGTAACAATGTATGGCATGGAGCAGGTATTGTGATTTAATTAGCCGCAGATGCGCAGATTATAGCAAAAGTGAATCTGCGAATCGGCGGCTAAAAATAGTTGGCCTTTATATTTCATCAAATCTACCCCAATAGGCTGAAAAAATAATTTAGCCGCAGATGCGTAGATTACAGCAAAACGAATCTGCGAACCTGCGGCTAAAAAGGATTGGCCTACATAGTCATCAAATGTATCCGCAATAAGCTGCAAAAATAAATTAGCCGCAAATGCGCAGATTATTGCAAAAGTTAATCTGCGAATCTGCGGAAAAAAAGAGGTGGCCTTTAAGTTTATTAATTTATCAAATCTGTACAAACAACAAATTTTATTTAAATCCCTTATCTTCAAAAAATTTTAAAACACCATCCATTGAAAAAAATACCTTTTATACTTTTTGCTTTGTTAGCTTGCCTTGCAACGATGGCGCAAACAACTGTACAAAAATTTGAAAACTACCCGCAAACAATACCCGCATCTGAATACAAATTTACTATGGTGCCCATTAAGGCCGGCGATTTTATGATGGGCAGCAAAGCTACCGAAGCTGGCCGTAAAACCGATGAAGGGCCACAAAAAAAAATTACCATCGC
Source organism: Ferruginibacter sp. (assembly GCA_025351645.1). Taxonomy (GTDB): domain Bacteria; phylum Bacteroidota; class Bacteroidia; order Chitinophagales; family Chitinophagaceae; genus Ferruginibacter. Next base: position 10,136 of record JANXVN010000001.1, on the reverse strand, counting down.
TGCTTTCTGGATGGCGGAAACAGAAGTTACCAGGGATGAATTTGACGTGTACTACCGGGATGCCAGCACAAGCCAGAACGCAGACCTGGACGCGGTTACAAGGCCGAGTGCACAATACATAGATTTTAGCCAGGGCATGGGCAAAGAAGGCGGTTTTCCGGCAACTAGCATGTCACAGTATGGTGCGTTAATGTATTGCAGGTGGCTGTATAATAAAACAGGTATTTTTTACCGCCTGCCTGGCGAAGCCGAATGGGAATATGCCTGTAAGGCCGGCACCACAACCGCTTTTTATTTTGGGGATGATAGTACGCAGCTTGATAAATATGCCTGGTACAAAAATAACAGCAATAATAAATTTCAAAAGGTAAAACAGAAATTGCCCAATGCTTGGGGCTTATACGATATGCTGGGCAATGTAACCGAATGGACGCTGGACCAATACGATGAAAAAATGCTGTACAACCTGAAAGATACCACAGCAAACCCATTTGCTGCGCCCAATAAAGCTAAGTACCCCAAAAGTTTGCGTGGCGGCGCTTATAAAGATATGGCGGCTGATGAAAGATGTGCAGCAAGGATTAAATCAGAACCGCTATGGAACCGCCGCGACCCGCAGATACCACGCAGTAAATGGTGGATAACAGATGCGCCTTTTGTCGGCTTCCGTATCATCAGGCCAATGGAGCAACCTTCTAAAGAGGCTATTGAAGAATTTTTTAAAAGCTACCTGGGTAAATAAGCTCCAGTTGATAATGCAGCCTCCCTGCCCTGCAAGGAGGGTTCTAGAGTATTCAATTTAATAAGCCTTTAATAATTCGCAGAGTCAGGAACCCTCCTTTGGAGGGCAGGGAGGCTTTGATGCCGATGAACAGCCTGCATTGGTAACTCACCTACTTAACATCAATCCATTTATTAATTTTAAAATATTAAACCACTTCGTTAAATTTACTATTCCATTTCACATAACCTAAAGCTTCCATCATGAACAAAAAATTAGACCTCCTCCAAAATTCAAGAAGAGATTTCATCCGGCAGTCTACCGTTATTGCAGGCGGCCTTATTGCTGCCCCAATACTTTCCAAAGCCGGTATTTTATCAGCCCCAAAAACAATTAAGATTGCCCTTATTGGTTGTGGCGGGCGTGGCACAGGCGCCATAACGCAGGCATTAATGAGTAAGCAAGATGTAAAGCTGGTAGCCATGGCAGAAGCCTTCAGGGATGTGCTGGATACTTGTTACAAAAACATTACCGCCGACGATACTTCCGAAAGTACCGGTGTGGCAGGCAACCTTAAAAGTAAGATTGATGTGCCCGAAGAAAGAAAGTTTGTAGGCTTTGATGCTTACAAAAAAGCGATTGCACTTGCAGATGTGGTGATACTGGCAACGCCTCCGGGCTTTAGGCCAATACATTTTGAAGAAGCCGTTAGGCAGGGCAAACATATATTTATGGAAAAGCCGGTAGCCACCGACCCAGCCGGTATCCAAAGGGTAATGGCAGCTTCGGTTATTGCCAAACAGAAAAAATTAAACGTGGTAGTAGGCCTGCAACGCCGTTACCAAAACAGCTACCGCGAGTTGTTTAAACGTAAAGATATGATTGGCGACATTACCTCTGCCCAGGCCTGGTGGAACAACGACGGCGTATGGGTACGCGAACGCAAGCCCGGCCAAACAGAAATGGAATACCAAATGCGCAATTGGTATTATTTTAACTGGCTCTGCGGCGACCATATTAACGAGCAGCACATACACAACCTCGATGTTATAAACTGGTTTAAAGGCGGCCACCCCATAAAAGCACAGGGCATGGGCGGCAGGCAGGTTCGTAAAGGAAAAGACAATGGCGAAATATTCGACCATCATTTTGTAGAATATACCTACGCTGATGGAAGCATCCTCAACAGCCAATGCCGCCATATACCGGGCACTATGAGCCGGGTGGATGAACTGCTGATTGGCACAAAAGGGAAGATACATTGTGATGAAGCAAAAATCACTGACCATGCCGGTAAAACCATTTACCAGTTTGATAAAACCAATGAACCGAACCCCTACCAAAACGAACACGACGAGCTGTTTGCCGCCGTTGCAAAAAATGAATACAAGTATGCCAATGCAGACTATGGCGCAGAAAGCACCATGACAAGTATTCTAGGCAGGATGGCTACTTACAGCGGGCAAATAATCGAGTGGGACCATGCCATCAACTCCGGCTTAAACCTGCAGCCGGATGCCTACGATTGGAACGCAATGCCAAAAGTAGTACCTAATGCAGATGGGTTTTATTCGAGTGCTATACCTGGTGTAACAAGATACATTTAGATGTATGATTTTTAGATGTGTGATGCCTGATGTTGATACAACTGCAAAGCTTTATTATTAATATGGATTAAATGCCCGGTAAAGTTTTCTTTGCCGGGCTTTTTTTATTGCATCTTGCTGTGCAGCAATTATCCGTTATACTTTGTTGCTACTGCTATATAAGCATGGCCGCAAGTTACTTTTATAAAGCAAGCATGTACATCTTACCACTAATTTAAAACTTTTTTTAAAATGAGATACCAGGTTTATGTTATAGAACTATCTAAAAAAGTTTTTACCGAAGATGCAAAATTCCGCGCAGCCAACCCACAATTTAATGGTGTGCAGCAATGCCTCTATGTAGGTATGACAAGTAAAACGCCGGCAGAAAGGTTCAAGCAACATAAGACAGGATACGTAAACAAAAAAGGCCACAAGCTATCTGCCAATATCGTTTATAAATATGGCAGCTATTTACGCCCTAGCCTTTACGATCATATAAACCTTACCGCCATGGACAGGCAACAAGCTTTACTAATGGAAGAAAAACTTGCGCTAGATTTAAGGAGGAAAGGATATGCAGTTTGGTTTAACTAACAATGGCAGCCGGGTGCAGGCGCAATCCACACAACAAAATCGCCGTTGCATTTATTTGCAAGTTCAACTACTAGGTTATTACAACATATTTTAAATACAAGGCTGGTGCGTACCCCAAGGCGAGGCGCCAAGGGGCCAGGCTATCCACTTCAATCTTTTTTTGCGGCGGCCGACAAAAAAAGGATTTCCGTTGCTATCCTTTACGCTTCCATGCGGATAGTATTTGTATTTATAAAAGTGAGTTGGTTGAGGAGTGTACATGTTGTTGTAAGTGCCGGCGGGCTTATAGTTGGTAAAGCGCCAACCACGGTGTGGGCAGGCTTTGAAGATGCGTAGCTTAGTAACAGCGGGCAACAGGCCTAAAGCCTTGCGCCTAATAAGGAAATATAAACAAAACTTAGAAAAATGATAAAATCCCTCTTATACGAAATTCTATATGGTGGAGAATACCGGATTCGAACCGGTGACCTCTTGCATGCCATGCAAGCGCTCTACCAACTGAGCTAATTCCCCTTACGGAGTGCAAATATATACGCATTGCCTCTTGGTTCAAAATCAATTTTAAATTGTAAGTTTTTCCCTTTAGATAAAATTTATTATAAAAGATAGTTAACTGCCGCGGCAAATTAATTGCTTGGCCTTCAATTTTATATAACCAGTAAAAACAAGTACGTTTGATGAATTATTAACTATGCTACAAGAAGAAAAAAAACAAGCCGTAAAAGAACAGATAAAATTTTTGGCTGGGCCACAAAATAGAGGCAAAGAATTGAGTTTTGCCATAAGCGTTTTTTGGGAATTTATTAAAGGCTTTAGGGCCCTTCATTTTGTCGGCCCCTGCGTTACCATTTTTGGTTCGGCTCGTTTTAAAGATGGGCACCCCTACTACGAAAAAACAGAAGAACTTGCTGCAAGGATAGCCCAATTGGGCTTTACAATCATGACAGGTGGCGGCCCGGGCATTATGGAAGCCGCCAACAAAGGTGCTAAAGAAGCTGGTGGCAAAAGTGTTGGCTGCAATATTGTGTTGCCCCACGAGCAACAACACAATCCTTACCTTGATAAATGGGTAAACATCAAATACTTTTTTGTGCGTAAAACTTTATTGTTAAAATATTCTTATGCCTTTGTAGTAATGCCCGGCGGCTTTGGCACTTTAGATGAATACTTTGAAGCACTCACTTTGATACAAACAAAGATGATGAGCGAATTCCCTATCGTAATTTTTGATAAGGATTTTCATAAAGAATTAATGGCGCATATACAGGCGCTAAAAATTGCTGAAACAATTTCCGCTATCGATACAAATTTATTTTTGGTGACAGATTCTATCGATGAAGCTGTATCCTACATACAAAAAAATAGCATCGTTAAATTTAACCTTCAACCAGAAAAACCACGCCGCCCCTTTAAATGGCTCTTCGAACACGGATGATTTCTGTACGGCCAAATACAGCAGCTATGGGCATCAGTGTTGTGTTATTTACTTATACACCATACCTTTTGGGTACTCTTCCTCAACTTGCTACCTTATAATTTTACTATAAGCCAGCACCAGGATATAAATAAATTAACGCCGGAAAACTAACTTTTCTACTATTAAGTTTTATCCTTTTCAAAAACAATGCTTCAAAATTTCGGTTTAACCTCATTTGTTGCCTAATCCGTATTACCAAACTTTATATAAAAAATATATTTATTCTACATGCAACCCTTTTTCCAAAAAAACCGTCTTAGGGAAGAATTTCAAAATTTTAGTACCAATCAAGCAATAAACATATCACCCACCATTAATTTACATGACGGATTGATATTGCCTGATAGTATTTAAAATTTAATAAAACAGTCCCGTTAATATATCCAAAATCCATTACAACAAAAAAACCTCTGTTTTTACGGAGGTTTTTACTTTTTAAATTCTTTACTATTACACCTATTGGCCCTCCTTACTACTTCTTTGTAAAGTTTAGCGATGCCGAGTTCATGCAATAGCGCAATCCTGTTGGTTTGGGTCCATCATCAAATACGTGCCCTAAATGTGCGCCGCACCTGCTGCAGGTAACTTTTGTACGCTGGCTGCCAAAACTATTATCCTCTTCATTTAAAACACATGTTTTATTAAGTGGCTGATAAAAACTTGGCCAGCCGGTGCCACTATCAAATTTTGTATCTGCACTAAACAATTCTTGCCCGCAACAAATGCAAGTGTAAATACCCTTATAATGGTTGTCAGCGTATTTACCCGTGTACGCTTGTTCTGTGCCTTCTTTACGGGTAACATCATATTGCAAAGGGGTTAGTTGTTTTTTCCATTCCGCCTCAGTTTTAACGACCGCAAACTTTTTTGCATTTGTTATGCCAGCCTCATTGCTTTTTGTTTGCGCATTGCAGGAGCTAAATAAAAATGCAACTGCCATTATCCAAATATTTTTCATCATACAAACGTTTTATAAAAATTTACGCAGCACCTCTTATTTTAGTTTTGTGCAACAAAATAATTAACATTTATAACAAAAGAAAGTTTCGATTGTAATTGAAACAATAAAACAAATTCACCATGGGAGTATGGAACCAGATAGCGCAATATTTATACCTTAAAAAAAAGGACCCTGATTCGCCGAAAACATTTAATGTTAAAGCGATGCACGGCATTAATAGGATTTCTATTTTTATGTTTTTGCTTTGTTTAGTTATACTGGCATTTAAATTACTAAAGCATTAAGCAAGGTAGCGGTAAATACTTTTCGCAGCGTTGGCAGATGCGTTGCCGCCCTTGCTCAGCAAAGCTTTCAGCTCGGTATAATCTTTTTGCAGTTGCTGTTTTTTAGCAGTATCAAATAAAATTTTATCGAGCTCTGCCTTAATATTTTCTACAGTTAAATTATTCTGGATCAACTCTTTCACCACTTCTTTATCCATAATTAAATTTACCAGGCAAATGTATTTTATCTTAATAAGCCTTTTGGCAATGTGGTAGCTTATGGTACTGGCCTTATAACAAATAACTTCCGGCACGTTAAATAATGCAGTTTCTAAAGTAGCGGTGCCGCTGGTAACTAATGCTGCTTTTGCGAGGCTTAATAATTGGTAAGTTTTATTTACTACCGAACTTACGTTTTTATAAGGCGCTAACAATTGGTTATAAAAACTTTCATCCAGCCCGGGTGCCTTTGCCACTACAAAATGATACTGCGGGTAATGCTTTGCAACGGCCAGCATAAGTGGCAGCTTCTTTAAAATTTCCTGCTTTCTGCTACCCGGCAAAAGTGCAATTAAATTAATGCCTTTGTTAGGGAAGGAAGCACTTATATAAATACTGGCATCATTAAAATATTCTTCCTTAAATTCATCGATAACTTGTACTAAAGGATGGCCGACGTACTCCACTTCATAATTCCACTTTTTATAAAAACCCTTTTCAAAAGGCAGTATTACCAGCATCTTATCAACACATTTTTTAATCAGTTTTACCCTGCTCTCCTTCCATGCCCAAATTTGCGGAGAAATGTAATAAATAACTTTTAAGCCCTGCTGCTTTGCCCATTTCGCAATGCGTAAATTAAAACCCGGGTAATCAATCAATATCAACGCATCAGGCTTATAGGCAGCTATATCTTTTTTACAATAGTCGAGGTTCTTAAAAATGGTGCGTAGGTTTTTTAGTACTTCAGCAAAGCCCATAAAGGCAAGGTGCTTATAATGCTTTACCAAAGTAGCTCCTGTGGCTTGCATCTTATCGCCGCCCCAGCAGCGCACATTAGCCATACTATCCAATAATTGCAGTTCCTTTATCAGGTTGCTCCCATGTAAATCGCCACTTGCTTCGCCTGCTATAATGTAGTACCGCATATATTATTTTTCAGTTGCAAACATAGGACAATAAGCTAATTAGCTAATGTGCTAATGTGTTCGAATTATAAAGTTCTCTGCTTCTGTGGGAGCTAACTTATTTATTAACCAGCTAATGTACTAATGTGCTAATTTACTAATTGATCCGACATATAATAGGAGCCTATTTTAGCAGGCACCGGCTGTTCATTAGCATATTAGCACATCAGCTAATTAAAAAAAAGCCCGGTCACAAAAAGTGATCCGGGCCATTTACGATTGCTTGCCAGCTATTTTTTAAGCTTTTTTATCATTGCTGATAAAAAATTAAAAATTATTATCTTAAAAACAACATTTCCCTGTATTTAGGCAATAACCAATACTCATCATCTACCAACAATTCCAGCTTATCAACATGGTAGCGTATCTCATCAAAGTAAGGGCCTTTAATGGTGTCGCAGTATGCAATAGCTTTTTCCCTTGTATCAGTGATAACATTGGCTTTTTTCCTTGCTTCAATCATTTCCTTTACGCCAGTACTCATAGCTGCTATGTGCGCACTGATTTCTGTAAGGATGCTTAATTGGTTAGCATATGCAGATTCTTCCAAGCCTGCCTCTTTTAAGCCTTTAATATTTGTAATTAATACATTTTGATATTTTACTGCAGAAGGCAAAATAACTGAAGTTGCCAGTTCGCCCATTGTCCTTGCTTCAATTTGAACTTTTTTAATGTACGCTTCCAGCATTATTTCGTGGCGTGCTTCCAGCTCTGCATGTGTATAGATGTCGTTGCTTTTAAACAAGTCTTTAGATAAGTCAGTTAAATAAGCATCTAGAGCTAATGGAGTGGTCTTAACATTTGGTAAGCCTCTTTTTTCTGCTTCTGCAGCCCATTCTTCGCTATAGCCGTCACCTTCAAATAATACGCTTTTGCTTTCAACAATGTATCTCTGGATCACTTGCATGATAGCAATTTCTTTCTTATCTCCTTTTTCAATAAATGCATCTACATCTTTCTTGAATTTCTTCAAAGTTTCTGCAACGATAGAATTCAATACAGTCATCGCATTGGCGCAATTGGCTGCAGAACCTACTGCACGAAACTCAAATTTATTACCCGTAAAAGCAAATGGGGATGTACGGTTCCTATCGGTATTATCCAGCATTAATTCTGGTATCGTTTTATGAATATCAAGTTTAAGCATTGCTTCGTCTTGCTCATCAAACTTGCCGCTAACACGTGTTTCAACCTGGTTTAATACTTCAGTTAAATACTTGCCAATAAAGATAGATATGATTGCCGGCGGCGCTTCGTTAGCACCCAAACGGTGATCGTTGCCCGCACTTGCGATTGATGCCCGTAATAAGCCTGAGTAATCGCTTACTGCTTTGATGGTATTTACAAAAAAGGTAAGGAACATCAAATTGGTCTTTGGCGTTTTGCCTGGTGCCAATAAATTTACGCCAGTATCAGTTGCAATGCTCCAATTATTATGCTTACCGCTACCGTTGATGCCTGCAAAAGGTTTTTCGTGCAACAATACGATAAGGCCATGGCGTTTTGCCACTCTTGTCATAACGTCCATCAACAAAGTATTGTGATCAACAGCCAGGTTAGCTTCTTCAAAAATTGGGGCACACTCAAATTGAGAAGGTGCAACCTCATTGTGCCTTGTGCGTAAAGGGATACCTAGCTTGTAACTTTCATTTTCGTAATCACGCATAAATGCATAGATCCTTTCTGGTATTGCACCAAAATAATGATCTTCCAGCTGCTGGCCTTTTGCGGGGGCATGGCCAAAAACTGTACGCCCTGTCATAAGGATATCCGGACGGGCATTTACCATGCCTGCATCGATAACGAAATACTCTTGCTCCCAGCCTAAAGTAGCAGTTACTTTAGTTACGTTTTTATCAAAATACTGGCAAACATCTACGGCTGCTTTATCTAAAGCAACTAGAGCTTTAATTAAAGGAGTCTTAGCATCTAAAGATTCGCCGGTGTAAGAAACAAATATTGTAGGTATGCACAATGTTTTGCCATTGCCAATTTCCATGATGAATGGTGGAGAAGATGGATCCCAGGCAGTATATCCACGGGCTTCAAAAGTTGCCCTTAAGCCGCCTGATGGAAATGAAGATGCATCAGGTTCTTGTTGTATTAATGCTGCACCTTCAAATTCTTCAATAGGTGTACCGTCGCCTTTTAATGTAAAGAAAGAATCATGTTTTTCAGCAGAAAGGTCTGTTAGTGGCTGAAACCAATGCGTATAGTGCGTTACACCTTTAGCTTCTGCCCAGGCGCGAAGGCCGTTGGCAATTTGGCTGCCCATGTTCCTGTCTATCTTTTTACCGCTTTTTATTGAAGCCAATAAACTTTTATAAGCTTCATCACTCAAAAACTGGCGGGCAGTTTTATGAGTAAATACATTTTCACCAAAAATTCCGGTGATTTTTGTAGAGGCCTTTACAGTAACCTTCTCATTTGATGACAAATTGTCAATAGCTTTGAAACGAAGTGATTGCATTTATTATTAGTTTAGAAGTCACAAAATAGGGCTAAAATTTTAAATAATAGATGATTTGCATAAATATTTACCAAAATATTTGGAAAAACCTTTAAAATTAAAACATTACAGTATTTTTTTATTTGTAGCAGTTTGAAATCTTTTTCCAATTGATAGTGCAAATAATAGGAATAAGCAAAAAGGGCAAATATATAGACCGATACCTTATTATTGGGCCAATTGCAGGTACGATATATCCAATAATAAGCAGCACGGAAATACTGAAAAAAAATCCAAATATTATAAAAGGATCTGGAGAGGATACATTCTTTTCTCTAAAAAAAATAAAAAGCACTAGTAAAACCTGGTATAACAGCAGTTCGACGATATAAGGCAATAAAAACGGCGACTTAGATAAATCTGTAAAATAAGGGCGAAGCAGGCTATGGCTTAACGCTTGGGGTGCATTAACTGCAAAACTTTTAAATGTTGGCTTCAAAGTATCAATAGCTATATAGGTATTAGGCATACCCAATTTTTCGAAAGATTCTTGTTTGTTTGAAACACTTTGGGGCAAATTAATTTTATCAGCCAACTTATTTACATTAAAAAAAATAATTGCCCCGGCTAAATAGGTAATACTAAAAGTAAGTATTGTATTATATTTTTTAGCAGAAGATAATACCCAAGCAAATACAGCAGGCAGCAATGCTATAAAAACGTAATTGCGTATTAAAAAAATAAAAAAACATGCAGCTACGATATAAAAGGTTCGGGAGGCTTTAAAAGGCCCCTTTTGCAAAGTTGCATAAACATTAAAGATAACAACACTGATAGCCGCCAATATAAACCCCTCTTTATGGATAACACTAGTGTTAAAAAGCATAGAAGGCAA
>JANXVN010000320.1 GCA_025351645.1 Ferruginibacter sp. | reverse complement strand
GAATTATATAAATAAATATATGATTTTTTTTCTAAAAGTTTATATTAAGATTATTAGAATATATATTTTAATTAAACATATTGAAATGAAGCATTTATATATTATTGTTATTTAAAAATTAAAATATAATTAAAAAAATATTTTAAAATAATACTCGATTAATTATATTTTTTTTAGTAAATATTGTATATTGGCTTTTATTTAACCAAAAGTCAATTATGCTTATGACCAGATTTAAGTTATTTCTGCTATTGATATTAATAGCAAATGCAGGGTTAGCACAAACCCGGCAACTAAGTGGGTTTGTAACTGATTCAACGGCAAAAGGCGTTCCTGCAGCTACAGTCCGAATTAAGGGTAGTAGGACACAAATCCTTACAAGCACGGATGGAAAATTTACTTTAACTGTTCCATCCGGAATAGTTGTCCTACAAATTTCTTCAGTAGGTTTTAGCGCAAAGGAGGTGTCCGTGCCAGCATCCGACAACAATGTTTCTGTTCTGATGGCTACTGCCTCATCAGCAATGACGGAAGTTGTAGTAACAGCTTTAGGTATTAGAAGAGACAAAAAAACGCTAACCTATGCTTCTCAATTAGTTACAGGTGACGATATCCGAAAAGCGTCTAACATCAACTTTATGGAGGCTTTAAGTGGCAAAGCTGCCGGCCTTGATATCAAGACAAGCAATTCTGGAGCAGGTGGTTCTACTAAAGCTGTATTAAGGGGTAATAAATCCCTTGTTGGGCTTAGTGAAGCGTTGTATGTAATTGATGGTATACCTATGGTTAACAATAAAGGCTCACAACCAGGTTCATACGGCGGTTCAGACCAGGGTGATGGTTTGTCATCAATTAATCCGGAAGATATTGAAACCATCAATATCCTTAGGGGTGCCAATGCGGCTATATTATATGGTAGCCAGGGGGCAAATGGTGTTATTCTTATTACAACAAAAAAAGGCAAAAACGGAAAGGCAACTGTTAACCTTAGTTCCAGTACTGTTATGGACAAGGTAACCAACCTTCCGAAGCTACAATATGAATACGGTGGAGACGGAAGTTCAGTATATAACTGGTCTACCACAAAAGGAACTTATCAAAAAGGTTATGTAGAAGATTTTTTTCAAACGGGCATCAACACTATTAATTCCGTATCAATAGCTGGTGGAGGCGAAAAAACAACTGCTTATTTCTCCTACTCCAATACCTCTGCTAAAGGAGTAATGCCAACAAATAAATATGTTAAAAATAATTTCTCTTTTAATCAATCCACAAAACTATTAAATGATAAATTAGTTGTAAGTTCAAATGTGATGTTTTCAAATGAAATATCGCATAACCGCCCTGGTGCCGGTTATTATAACAATCCTCTTACCGGTTTGTATTTATTTTCCCGTAAACTGGATTTTGCAGATTATAAGAATAACTATCAAGTATATGATTCAAATAGAAACTTATATAAGATGAACTGGTATTCTTCTGAAGAGAAACAAAACAATCCTTACTGGGAGCTTAATAATGATCCAAAGCTTGCTAAAACAAATCGCGTAATAGGTAGTGTAAAGGCAGCTTATGACCTTGCAAACCACCTTAAATTTGAAGCAAGGGCAAATATAGATTATGCAGACAAAGTATTTGATAACCGTTTTGCTGCAGGTGGAAACTCTGTGACCGTTAGCCCAACCGGAACCTGGTCATACGCTAGATATACCGATCAGGCACTGTATGCCGATGGAATTTTTAGTTACAACAATACCTTTGGAAATATTAGCCTTACAGCAATTGCCGGTGCCAGTTACCAGAAAAATACATTTAATAATGGTATGAATGTTGGAAATGGCACAACTGCATTACAATATCCAAATTTGTTTACTTTCTCAAATATGCCTTACCAGGTAATTTTTAACCAAACACTCAATACTACTTTAAAACAAGGTGCATTTGCTAATGCAACTTTAGGGTATAAGGATATGTTGTTTTTAGATGTGGCTGCCCGAAACGACTGGGCTTCTACATTAGCACTTACCCCTAATCAGTCTTATTTGTACCCTTCAATAGGAGCCACGGCCATCATTAGCCAAATGGCTAAAATGCCAGAAGCTATTTCTTATTTTAAAGTAAGGGCATCTCTATCACAAACTGCCAATGAAGTTCCTTTTAATGTGGTAAACCCATATAATACTATTGGCGGAGCGGGTGATAATACTGGTGTTGGGTCTATAAATTCAAATACACAACAGCCTTTTTTAAGCTTAAAACCTGAGAAAATAGTTAGTAATGAATTTGGCACAGAAATGAGATTTTTAAAAGGCAGGCTAGGATTTGAATTTACCTATTATAATGATATAAGTACTAACCAATTCATTAGAACAACTACGTTAGCTGGTTCTCCATACACTTACCGTTATATAAATGCTGGAAAAATTACGAACAAAGGGTTTGAACTCACGCTCAATGCAGATGTTTTGAAAAATGCGGATTTGCAATGGAAAACGTCTGTAAATTTATCTCAAAACAAAAACAAGATAGTTGAATTGATACCTTCAGATCCAGGATACAAGGTAGGTGGAGATGATGAAGGTTTTGCTTCAATTATTCAATCAGGTGGGTCTTTTAATGATGTATATATTTACAAATTTGCCAGAAATGCTACCGGGCAAATTATTTTGGATGCAGGCGGAGTGCCAACAAAGGCTGCTAATCAGGTAAAGGTTGGCAACGTTAACCCAAATTTTCTTTTGGGCTGGAATAATAATGCTACTTATAAAAACTTCTTTCTTAGCGTACTTGTAAATGGTAAGTTTGGCGGTGTTGCATTTTCTAAAACAGAAGCATTCCTCGATTCTTATGGTGTAAGCCAGCGAAGTGCAGATGCAAGGAATGCAGGTAGCTTGCCTATTGATGCTGTACAGGGAACAACTAAAGTGACAACTATTAATCCGGTTATTTATTACTCAGCTATTGGTGACAGGAATAAGATCATGGAACCCTATATTTATTCCAGGACAAATGTTAGGTTAGCCCAATTCGTTCTTGGTTATAACTTAAAAATTGGCAGCCCTAATTCAACAGTTAAAGCAGCTTCAATTTCTTTAATTGGAAGAAATTTATTCTTTTTCTATAAAAAGGCTCCATTCGATCCAGAACAAGCAATGAGTACAAATAATTCTTTGCAATCAACTGACGTTTTTGGTGTTCCTGCAACACGGTCGTACGGAATCAACTTAAAAGTTACTTTCTAAATTTTTTAAAATCATTAATATGAAAAAAATAATTAGTGCACTGCTTTTCCTGGCAATACTTACTTCCTGTACAAAGGATTTTAAAGAATTAAATCAGGATACCAACCAGATCTCTGATGAGTCTCTTTTACAAGACAATAACTTATTAGGTTCTCCATTTAAAGGAATCATTTTTAACTTATTCGGGCACCAGATCGAGGAAGACTTGTGTTATGATAGCTGGATGGGTTACATGAATACCCCAACTGATTTTGTTGGTAATGTAAATAATACAACCTATTATATGCGTTGGAATGTTTATTGGGACCGTGTGTATGGCAGTGTGATGTCGCCTGCGAATAAAATAGTCAATTTATCCGCGCAATATAAGCAGCCAATTTTTGCTGACTGGGCAAAATTATTAGAGCTACTAGCGATGTCTAAATTAACGGCTGTTCATGGGCCGGTAATTTATTCCAACTACGGTTCTACTGCAAATTCAATTCTTTATGACAAAGAATCTGATTTGTACAATCAATTTTTTGCAAGATTAGACACTGTACAAACAAATTTTGGAGCAAACAAAACTTATCTCGGATTTGCAAAATTTGACCCTAGTTACCAAGGCGATATTACAAAGTGGATGAAACTTATCAATTCAATGCGTTTAAGATTAGCCATGCGCTTATCAAAAGTAGCTCCGGCATTAGCTAAAACTCAAGGCGAAAAAGCAATGAGTGACGCAGCGGGATTAATAGAAACCAATGATGATAATTTTAAGGTGGCGCTATTAGGAAATACCATGCCTGTTGCCGTAATTTGTTACCAATGGGATGATACAAGAATGGGTGGAGTACTTGAGTCGTTTATGGCAGGGTTTAACGATAGCAGGGTTGCTAAAATGTTTGAACCTGCTTTATCTCCTGCAGATCCTATACATCCTTCTTTTAAGTATAAGGGAATCCGTAATGGTGCTTACTGTGGCACTACCAAGCCTGCTATGCTTAAATACTCGAAAGTAAGCAATGACTTTAATTCAGTTCAAAACAGAAGAGCTTTTACCGCTGCCGAAACTGCTTTCTTAAAAGCTGAAGCAGCCCTTAGAGGATGGGCAGGGGCCGGTGATGCAAAAACTAATTATGAAAATGGGGTTAGGCTATCCTTTGCAGATTGGGGCGCTGGCGGCGTTGACGCATACCTTACAGATGCTACCAGCAAGCCATTAAATTATGTTGACCCTGCAGATGCTAGAAATAATTTTACCTCTGCTTCTACAGTAACCATTGCTTGGAATGCAGCGGATAATAATGAGTTGAAATTAGAAAAGATTCTTACACAAAAATACCTAAACACTTTTACTAATACCTTGGAAGCATGGGTAGATTTTAGAAGGACCGGTTATCCTAAAATTCCGCATGTTGCTAAAAACGACAGCAGTCCGGATTGGGGTGTTATTCCTGCCGATCAATGGATAAAAAGGATGCCTTTTGTAAATGCCGAAAGACTTAGCAATACTACAGCTGTTGCTGACGCTGTTGCTAAAATGGGCGCAGGAGCTAAAGATGATATTGCTACCCGCTTATGGTGGGATACCGGTGGCCCTAACTTTTAAATTATTATTACCCTAATTTTAAATAAATAAGCCGTTTCAATGTAACATTGAAACGGTTTTTTTATTTAAAAAAGAATAGGATTTTTTAAAAAAGTGCCTTTCCTTTTTCATCTACCACAACATTCCTTCAATATTACAGGATCAATATAACTCCCAGGCACAAGTTTATTTAACCTTAACCAACTGCTGCAAAGCAATAACAGGTATGGTTAACCGATACACCATTTGGGGATTATCCTTTTCGCCATACCATGCACTTGCTGCTGATACAGTGCCTACAAGGTTGCAATATTTATCTACCACAGGGTTGCCGCTGGCGCCTGAACCGTACTCTGCAGAAACAAACATTTCATAATCTTCCAATGCAGTATGTGGCAGCACATCCCTTATCAATACTTTATTTACTATGCCTGCACTAAAATAATAAGGCATTTTTCCGGGATAGCCAAGGATGAATACATCCTCTCCTACTTCCATTATTGCGCCTAATGGCAATGGTATCAAGGTATCTTTTACAGCATCTATTTTTACTATAACCAAGTCGTTGATGTGGGAGTTAGATAATATTTTTGTTACTGGGTATGCTTTGCCTGCGTAGTTAGTTACCAGCATTACTTTGTTATGGTAATTGGTATCTGCATAACTATTTAAGATGTGCTGATTAGTAACTACGATGCCGGATGCATCAATAATATAACCAGTGCCATGTATAGAGCCAGTTGAAAAAATAACGGTTGATTGTTGCAGCCTTTTATAAATGGCAGGCTTGGATAATGGTATTTTATAAGGTTTTTGGTAAGCAATCGGCACCACCGTATACATGGTACCCTGCAACTGCATCAAGGCATCTGCCGGGGCAAGATAATGATGGTTTTTCATAAGTATTGCAGTATCATCATTCATTTGCTCTATCCGTGCGTCCATCATTTCCGTTTCGATGGATATGGGCTATGCTATTGCTTTTGTTATAAGTGTAGGCAGGTTAACATCAAAATCGCTTGTGACAACCAGCTTAAACCTTAACATGACAGATTTATTTTCCAGCCCAGGGTCTTTATTGTAAATGATGATGGGCACATTGGTATCGCCTTTATTTGCGGGTATGGCATAGTATTCGTCCAACGCCTTATAATGCACACCAGCCTGGGCAGTAGATGAATCTGCCATTACCTGCAGTATAAATTTCTGTGCAGTATTTTGCCTTCTGCCAGATATACGTACCGGCACATATTGCGTGTCGATCCCTCTTGCTGGTGTGTAAGCAAAAGTGTAGAGCATACTATCCTTGTTTGAGCCCGAAAAAATCTAAATAAATATTATCGTGGCAATTATAGCGTTGTTCGGTGGCCTTGTTGCAGGCAGATAATACGGCTGCTGCGACAAAGGCTATCAAAAATAATTTTTTCATGTAATTAATTTGTTTGATGAAACAAAAAAATGTTGTTGTTACCGGCCCCCAAATTCAATTTCGTTGTTTGGCAATGGCAATACAAAAATACTTTTTGAAGGCGCTATCACGTTTCCGTTTTACCCAACAATCTCTTTGTTAAGGCGTTTGTACATGTAAAATACCTGGCCTTCGCCATACCATTCTTTGCGGCATTCTTTTACCAGTTCGTTCATAAATTCTGCTTTAGAAGATACTGCTAAAGGCGCACTTATGCCACGATTAAACGTACTTCATCAAAGTAGCCTAATGCTTGGTTAGGTCTGTAGCATACAGGCTTTCCGCAGCTATATAATACATTTCGCTCAGGCGGATATCGGGTG
>JANXVN010000307.1 GCA_025351645.1 Ferruginibacter sp. | reverse complement strand
TCAATGCCGTTAAGTTAAGGCATGCGCTATATTTTACCTCACCCCCAACCCCTCTCCAAAGGAGATGGGAGCGTAACCCTCCGGGGCGAAAGCCACTTAACTTAACGGCATTGAATTATAAATGCCCAGTAAGATAAAAATATAAGCAAAAGTGAAGGTACTTAATTACGGTATTTTTATTTTTTTTGCCTGTCATTTCTTGCCTTTCAACAAGCCTAAAAAGAATTGGTTGGCAAAATGGCATCCCTGTTGGTCTATCAGGAATAATTAAAAAAGTATGGAACGGATTTTATTAATTAATAACGATTTTGATACAATACATCTTCTTAAGCAGTGGCTTGAGTTAAAAGGGTATATAGTAGAATTTACGGGCAATTATGAACACATACCAGCACTATTAAAAAGGTTTAGTCCGGACCTTTTTATTATAGGTTCCCAACAAAGGGATATAGCCAAAGGGCTGCACGATTACGCTGTTTCGATGGCGGTTCCTGTATTAATGATGACAGGTTATACAGCGTGGAAAGATAATTATATACAGGATGACGATGTGATGGAAAAGCCTTTAAACCTGGAAGTATTAGCTAAAAAAATTAAAGGGTTAATTAAAAAAGAGGGTAATTAATTGTGCTGCACCTGATGGTAATTGCTTAACAGGCAGCTTCAATACAAAATATAATGCGCCTGGGTATATTGAAACTCTAAGTACTAGCCGGTGCATGTACACAATTGTAGTTATAGGAAGCTTAACATTTCTTAAATTGCCCATGTTTCACCGAAAAAATATAGCATGACTGAAAAAGATAAATTGACACAGATGCGTAACTGGCGTACCTGGGGCCCTTATGTAAGCGAACGGCAGTGGGGCGGCGTAAGGGAAGATTATAGTGCAGGTGGCGATGCCTGGAAATATACTACACACGATATGGCCCGCAGCAAAGCATACCGATGGGGCGAAGAAGGCATTGGCGGCATTAGCGATAGCCAGCAATATATTAACCTGGCATTATCGCTTTGGAACGGCCAGGATGCCATTTTAAAAGAGCGCTTGTTCGGCCTTACAAATGGAGAAGGCAACCATGGCGAAGATGTTAAGGAACTTTATTATTACCTCGATAATGTGCCCAGCCATAGCTACATGAAAATGCTGTACAAATATCCGCAGCAGGCCTTTCCCTATAAAAGTTTATTGACCGAGAATAAGCGCCGTACCCGCCAGGATGCTGAATTTGAATTAATAGATACCGGCATTTTTGACGATAATAAATATTTCGATGTATTTATTGAATACGCCAAAAATAGTGAGCATGATATACTAGTACAATACACCGTGCAAAACCGAGGGCACCAAACGGCACCTTTGCATTTATTGCCCACCTTATGGTTCCGCAATACGCTTGATTGGGATGATGTAGCCCTAAAGCCAGAAATAACTATTGCCGATAAAAATACGTTGCTGCTGCAAACAAAGCACCTCGGCGATTATTATTGTTATGCCGAGGGCGATGCATCGTTTTTGTTTTGCGAAAATGAAACAAATAACCAACGCTTATACAATACTGCCAACGCCCACCCTTACGTAAAAGACGGCATCAATAATTATATTGTGGATGGCAATGTGCAGGGCGTTAACCCGCATGGCACCGGTACTAAAGCTGCCATACATTACACAATGGATATACCTGCAGCAGCCAGCGTAGTTATAAAATTGCGGCTTAGTAATAAAAAAATTACTACCCCGTTTGCTGATTTTGATGCAATAATAAATACGCAAAAAATCAACGCTGGTATTTTTTATAGTACTTGCCAAATGGATACCCGTACTGAAGATGAAAGAATGGTACAGCGTCAAGCTTGGGCAGGCATGCTTTGGAGCAAACAATATTACGGGTTCAATATTAATAAATGGCTTAATGGAGATAAAGGCCAGCCACCGCCACCCGATAGCCGCAAAACAGCCCGTAATAACGAGTGGAAACACCTGATAGCGCAAGACGTAATTTCTATGCCCGATAAATGGGAGTACCCGTGGTTTGCCGCCTGGGACCTTGCCTTTCATTGTATTGCCCTTGCCAGCATTGACCCTGAATTTGCAAAAGCCCAATTGCTGTTATTACTGAAAGAAAGGTATATGCACCCCAACGGGCAACTGCCCGCGTACGAGTGGAATTTTAGCGATGTTAACCCGCCCGTACAAGCACTTGCCGCATGGAAAGTGTATCAAAAAGATAAAGCGCTTAATGGCAAAGGCGACATCGCTTTTTTGCAGGAAGCCTTCCATAAACTGATGCTAAACTTTACCTGGTGGGTAAACCGTAAAGACCAGGAAGGCAATAATATTTTTGAAGGAGGCTTTTTAGGGCTTGATAATATTGGCGTATTCGACCGTAGCGCCCCACTGCCCGGGGGCGGTTATTTAGAGCAGGCCGATGGCACTAGCTGGATGGCTATGTATTCCCTAAATATGCTGGGCATTGCTATGGAGCTTGCAGTTGATAATAAGGTGTACGAAAGCCTCGCCATAAAATTTGGCGAGCATTTTTTTTACATTGCCGACAGCATGGCCAATATAAGAAACATTAAAGGAGAAGGGCTTTGGGACGAACAGGATGAATTTTATTACGATGTGCTGCGCTTTCCTAACGGCACTTGGGATAGGATGCGCCTGCGCACCATTGTAGGCCTGATACCACTGTTGGCAGTTACCGTAATAGATGAAGGCAACTGGCAAAAACTACCCAGGCTTGCGGTGCACCTTAAGTGGTTTTTAACCCAGCGGCCAGACCTTGCATTGCTCGTAAGCAACTGGTCGGCTACCGGCCAGTCAGATAAGCATTTGCTTAGCCTGTTGCGTGGCCACCGCATGAAGGCGATACTAAGCCGCATGCTTGATGAAGATGAATTCCTGTCTCCGCATGGCATACGCTCGGTATCAAAATTTTATCAGGAGCACCCCTTTAATTACGGGCTTTATGGGCATAACTATACGGTTACCTACACGCCTGCCGAAAGCGATACGGGCATGTTTGGCGGCAATAGCAACTGGCGCGGCCCAATTTGGATGCCGATAAATTACATGCTTATAGAAGCCCTTAAACAATTTCATGAATATTATACAGACGATTTTAAGGTAGAATACCCAACACGTTCCGGCAGCTTTTTTTCCCTGAAAGAAATTGCGGACTCATTGTCCAAAAGGCTCAACACTCTTTTTATTAAGGATGAAAATGGCAGGAGGGCTGTATTGGGCGATAATAATAAACTACAGACCGACCCTTACTTTAAAGACAATATTCTTTTTCACGAATACTTTAATGGCGATAATGGAAAAGGCCTGGGTGCCAGCCACCAAACAGGATGGACGGGACTAATAACAGTATTGGAATAAATATTGTTACTAATAATTGTAAGTGCTAAAATAAAAAGCAAACAACAATTATTACTATGGCAAAATTTAAAATTTAAAAAGCAACAGCAAAAGATAAAACTTGAAAAGCTACAGGCATTAATCCGGAAAGCGGTAAAAATATGACGATAAAAGGCGGGCAGCACGGTGTAAAAGTTGGTAAAGATAATCCACAAAGCGAAGCCTCTTTTGATGCCCGGCATAAGGCTACCGCTATGACGCCCAAAAAATATATCAACAAATTAAGGTGGGATAACAAGGCGAAAATAAACAGCTTTGTAGAAGTGCCGGATAAACTTTTTAAGAAAAAATAAAGTGGGGATCTCGCTTTGGCATCTGGCATTAAATTATCGAGTGTGTTTTTTTGTTGCCCCAGCCAATACAGTAGCTATTTGGTACTGCGGTGGCGTCGCACTCTTGTACTTCAGTTTTTTAATCATCTTTTACCACTAAATATGTGGCGTAGGCTGTATTGTAGGCTAAGGCTGTTACGGCAATACAACTGCCTTTGTTAATTACCATCATTCTGCGCAGCAATGGGCCTTTTATGGCGGCTTACAATTTTAAAAATAATAAACAACAAAAAATACATAAAAAACTTCTTCTCTTTTCTTAAAAAAAATAAGCACGTATAATTTAGCAGCCGTATTTTCGTCTTGTAAAATAATACCGCCCGTAGGCCGAACTTCTAAATTGTTTACAATGAAATTTTACTTAAGCATTTTGTTGCTACCCTTGTTTTGTATTTTTTCCAGAACGCTTTTGTTTGCGCAGGATACTGCTTACAATACTGTGGCGGGCCGTACCAAATATATTAAGCCGGGCGCAGTAATAATACCTGCTACTTTTGTTGCATATGGGTGCTTAAAGCCAGCAATAAAAGCTATCCAAAATACCGACGATAAAATATGGCAACAGGTGCATACAAACCATGCAAGCTTTAAAACCAACGCGGCAGATTATATTATGTGGGCTCCGTCCGCAGCAATTTATTTAATGGATGGGCTGCACGTACAAACCAAGCATAGCTTTAAAGAACACCTGATTTTGGATGTGGGTTCTTTAATTGTTACCGGTGGCATAGGTATGGTAATGAGAAAAATAAGCGGCAACATCGACGAGTATAAAACATATGGCACCAAGTTTCCGAGCGGGCATACAGCTAATGCATTCAGGGGTGCGGAAATTTTTCACCAGGAGTTGAAGGACAGCCACGAATTGTTAAGCTATAGCGGTTATGTGGTAGCCGCAGGCGTTGGTGCATTAAGGATATATAACAAAAACCATTTATTTACAGAAGTATTGGCAGGCGCAGGCCTAGGCATACTTTCTACCAAGCTAACTTACTGGGTTTTTAATAAAGTGAAGTATAAAAGTAAGCGTAGGTAAATGTACTATAGCCAAGGTTATTGCACTATTCGCCCTGTTTTAAATAAACAATAAACCTGGAGCCTTTGCCGGGTTCGCTTTCTACAACAATATTTCCATTGGCGGCATTTATAATTTTTTTTGCCAGGTATAAGCCAATACCATTGCCTTCTACATTGCAGTGAAGCCTGCCATACATATCAAATATTTTACCGAGGTCTTTTTTAGGGATTCCTATTCCATTATCTTCTATAATTAACACTACAGTATCTTTTTCCTTTTTTGAACATATAGTTATTAGCGGAGGGGCACTGCCTTTAAATTTAATGCCGTTGCCAATAAGGTTGTATAAAATGCTGCGTAAATTCTTTTTTGAAAACAGTAAATGGGTTACTTCAAGGTTGGTTTTTATACTGGCACCTGATGCCTTTATTTTATCTTCAAGGCTCCATTCAATATTGTTTATTATTTCTTCTATATCAATCATTTCCTTAACAACCATTTCACTTTCTATTTTAGCAATAATTGAAATGTCATTTATAAGCGACCGGAACTTTTTTACAGATGAATTGATGATAACTAAAAATTTATTTAATTCGGGGTCTACTACTTTTACTTCGTTCATTACACCGATGCATAATTCTATATTGCCCAATGGTGCTAACAAATCATGGCTGGCGGTGTATACAAAATTATCTAAGTCTGCATTTATGCGCAACTGGCTTTTAAGTTCCAGTTGAGTTTTTTTGAATTCGGTAATATCATTAAAAGTAATGATGGCGCCATTAATATTATTATCGTTTTGCTGCAGGTAGGGCATGGTCATTATCTGGTACCATTTTCCATCAATGGTTTCAATTTCTTTAGTAATAACATCTCCTTCAACAATTATTTTTTTTATGTCTTCTACAATAGTTTCAAACTTTATATTGGTACTTATATGGCTTAACGGCCTGCCAATATCTGATTGCAACAGGTTTATTTGCTTAACTGTGCCGGGCGAAAATTTCATTAGCAACAGGTCGTTGTTTACAAATAGCTGTCCGTTGATATTGCTGCGAAAATAATTATTAAGGTCATCGTTTAGTTCCAGCAGTTCTTTATTTTTTTGCTGGTAATCGGCGTTGATGCTGTGCAGCTCTTCATTTACAGATTGCATTTCTTCGTTTGTACTTTGCATTTCTTCATTGGCGCTCAATAATTCTTCGTTAAAAGATTGCATGTTTTCGTTAGATGCTTCCAATTGTAAGTTAGCTGAGTATAGTTTGCTTTTAAGTTCGCTTAGTTCTTCTTCGATATTCACTATGTATTGGCTGGTAAATATTTTCTCATCAAAACTCATTTGATCTTGCGCAACGTTAGCCAAGGTATCTTCTGAAAAAATTACAAGCTGGTAATTATGCGCCTCTTTATTTGCCGGCAATGGGCTAACAGAAAGATTAACGCTAATCACCGTGTTGTAGTGCTTAATTTTTATGCCGTTAACCCTTGTTGTTGTATTTGTTTTAAATGCGAGGTTGCTTAGGTTATTGAATGCTATGGCAAGCGGCCTTGGCAATAATTCCGCAAGGTTAAGGGTAAAGTTTTTTTGTAAAAGATATTTAGTGGTGTCTCCATAAGATTTTACGGCGTTTTTATTTTCATCTATACAAACTGCCAGGTAGCCTAATTCATCAGCTATTGTAGTATTTGTTGCCTCGGCCAGTAAACTGCTGCCCGAAAGCAGGCTGCCATCTCTGGAGTAGGCAGTGGTAGTTGCTTTTTTATCGTTGGGCATTGGCAGGGTAAAAGTATCAAAACGCGTTAACCGTTTTGTTTCCCGGCTTTTGTATATCCTCCATTTTTTATCAATTATTTCCAGGTGTTCTATTATCGAAATTGGGTTTTCGCTGCTTCCTAAAAATAAGTAACCCTCTTTTTTAAGCCCAAATAACAACATCGAAAAAATTTTCTTTTGTAATGCTGCAGTCATATATATCAACAGGTTACGGCAGCTAATAAAATGCATGTTGCAATAGGGCGGGTTTTTTACAAGGTCGTGTTGGGCGAAAATTACCATTTTACGTATCTCCGGATTTATTGTATAGGTGTCGCCTTTAACTGTAAAATGCCTTTTTATTCGGTCTGGCGATACGTGTGCTGTAATGCCAGCATCATAAATACCTTTGCCTGCATGCAGCAGTGCAGCTATGTCTATATCTGTTGCAAAAATCTTTACGGCTACATCTTTATATTTTCCTGTTAACTGTTCAAATATTAGTATGGCAATCGAGTAAGCTTCCTCCCCGGTAGCACAACCCGCTATCCAAATTTTTAATTCTTCCTGTAAATGAAGTTTTTCCAGCATTACAGGTATTATGTGGGCCTTTAAAAAAATGAAAGCTTCTTTATCCCTAAAAAAAAAGGTAACGCTTATTAAAAAATCTTTAGCAAGCAATTCAATTTCACCCGGCGTTTCTTTCAAAAAATCAAGGTAGGTTTCCAGGCGTTTAAAATTATGGTAGCCCGCCCTTCTTTTTATCCTTCGTAAAATAGTAGTCTGCTTATAATCTGTAAAATCAAAGGGCAGTTGATCTTTTATTAAATTAAGTATAGCCACCACATTTTTTTCATCCTCTTTTTTGTTTTCTTTAATTTCTCCTTCATGCCTTAAATAATAGTCTATTGTGCCGGGCATCAATTCAGGTTCAAGCACATAATCTACCAGGCCTGTGTCTATAGCGCTTGCCGGCATGCCATTAAATTCTGTAGTCTCCGGATTACGCACTATCACCATGCCTCCTGCTTTTTTTATGGCCTTAATGCCTTCCGTACCATCGGTGCCCAGCCCTGAAAGTATTACTGCTATTGCATTTTTGCCACTATCCTCGGCCAAGGAGAAAAGAAATTTGTTAACGGTATGATGTGGCGCCCGTTCCTTGCTTTTGTCTGAAAGCTGCAGGATATTATTGCTAATGGTCATGAATTTATCATTCGGAATAATATAAACCTGGTTTCTTTTAACCGCCATGCCATTTTCTGCTTCTATTACTTCAAGCTTGCTGTGCCTGCTCAAAAGCTCAACCATCCTGCTTTTAAAATCGGGCGATAAATGCTGTACTATAACATAACTAACACCATCAAGTGGGGTATGGTCAAAAAATGAATTTATCTCGTCCATGCTACCGGCCGATGCACCGATGGCAATTATATGATTGGGTAAAGTTATTGGCATGCTAATTATTTTTTAAAGAAATAGCAACATTTATTGTTTCATAGGTACCAGTTAACGATGAAGTGTACATATACTTAACTATTTAAATGTACTACTAATCTTTGAATGAAGGGTTAATAAGATTGTAGGCAAATAAATGGGCATGTTAAAGCTGATAAAAAGCATTTTATGTAAATAAGATCGGATGTGTATGGCAATCAAAAATTTAAGGCCCAATTACGAGTGCCCGGGCAAAATGTAAGCAGTTTAAAATATTTATTTTTTGGCGATGCAACCCTTTTGGCAAATAACCCGTCTTAGGGGTGGAACCACCAAATCTACTTAAGCAATTAAATTTTAAATAATAATCCTAACCGTTTTTAAATAATAATGATACCTCTAAACTGTAATTTGCAATGAAAAAAATATCAACATTTCAGAAAGCCATGATAGTATGGCTAACAATTTATACTTCTATTACTACTTTTTTTTATTTAGTAAGCCCACTTAGAAAAGCAGTAAGCTTACCTTTTAATTTATGCGTAGTTGCTTTTTTGCTACTACCAGTTATCGTTTTTTTATTTCTGCTGTTGCAGGAAAATTTATATCCAAACAAGCCTATAAAGAATACACCTGTAAGTATTGGCTTACCCGGCCTGCAAAATGCGGACACGGCTATTTTGTATGAAAGCCAGCGCCAGCAACAATAATCTTGCAGAAGCAGTTTATCGGACAATCGCTAATTGATTAAATAATTACGCCGCCAATGCATTATGGATGTTACAAAGTATAAATCTCCTATCCCTATATTTCACAGCAAATAATTATATTAAATTTTTTTTTAAATACGCTGCCCTTACAATACTTGAACCAATGCCGTTAAGTTAAGAGTTGTACTATTTTTTACCTCAACCCCAGCCCCTCTCCAAAGTAGATGGCGTTGTAACCCTTCGGGGCGAAAAACCACTTAACTTAACGGCATTGATACTTGAACAGTGAAACAAGCAGCAAACCGGAATAAAAAAAGTAAAATTTTAAAAGATAGCATCGTGCGGATAGTATAAACTATTTGCAGGGTGCTTTTTTGTGCTGTATAACGTAAAAAATGAGCTTAAGTAATTAGCTAGTTGGCAGCCCTTAATTTCGGATAAAATGCCATCAATAAATTATAAATAAATAATTTACATAAATAATATACGCAACACACAGCACTGTTCGGTATTATTACTTAATTACCTGTAATAACCAAATAACAGTTCGCTGTTCCACTAAATAGATTAATTTCTTTATGGCGGTAATTCTATCTATTTCGTAGCAAAACAACAGGCATTGCAGCCGCTGTAAAAGGTGATTGCAAAACAATCTTTTAAATTAACTTTCTGTGATGCGTACCTTGCGGCCGGGCTTATATTCCTGGTTGCCTTGCCAATGCTTATGTTTGCAATGCAAAAAAAGGGATAAAAGTTAAAAGTGATATTATCATACCATTAAAATAAAGCGTAAACATGTTAAGAGTAGTAGTTACCGGCCTTGGGGCAATAACACCGTTGGGAAATTCGGTAAATGAGTTTTGGGAAAATATAGTTGCCGGTAAAAGCGGCGCTGGCACCCTTACAAAATTTGATACCACAAAATTTAAGACACATTTTGGTTGTGAAGTAAAAGATTTCAATGCTACAGATTACATCGATAAAAAGGAACTAAAAAAGTATGACCTCTTTACCCAATACGCCATTGCAGCCACCGACCAGGCTATTAAAGATGCAAGGCTTGATTTTACCAAAATGCCAGAAATTGACCGGTATGAAGTAGGTGTAGTATGGGGCTCCGGCAACGGTGGCATTGGTACTTTTGAAGCTCAGTTGAAAGAGTTCCATACGGGCGATGGCACGCCAAGGTTTAGCCCATATTTTATCCCTAAGATGATTGTTGATATTGCGGCAGGCGTAATATCTATCCGCAACAAACTGCATGGCCCTAACTATTGTACAGTATCAGCCTGCGCATCTTCTAATACCGCTATCATTAATGCATTTGATACCATCCGCATGGGTAAAGCAACTATTATGATTGCCGGCGGTTCTGAAGCAGCTATTACAGAATCATCTGTAGGTGGTTTTAGTGCTGCTCAGGCATTATCAAAAAATAACGATAATGCCGTTGGTGCTTCCAGGCCGTTTGATAAAGACAGGGATGGATTTGTAGTGGGCGAAGGCGCTGGCGCAATTATTTTAGAAGAGATGGAGCATGCTATAAAACGTGGTGCCACAATTTATGCTGAAATGGTTGGCGGCGGCATGGCTGCAGATGCTTATCATTTAACAGGTACCGCTCCCGACGGGCTGGGCGCGGCTTTGGGCATGAGCAAGGCATTAAAGGATGCGCAGCTTGCGCCCGATAAAATCGATTATATAAATGCACATGCCACCAGTACCGGGCTTGGCGATATGAGTGAATTAAATGGCATTAAAAAAATATTTGGTGATTCTAAAGTTGCTATCAGTGCCACCAAATCTATGACTGGCCATTTGTTGGGCGGTGCTGGTGCTATAGAAACCATCATCTGTATTTTATCAACAAAGTTCGATATCATCCCCGGCACAATAAATACTATAAACCTTGATGAAGCTACTCCCGAAGGCATGAACATCATACTCGGCAAGTCTATACACCAAACGGTCAATTTTGCCGTTAACAATACTTTTGGTTTTGGCGGCCATACTGCCAGCAGCATATTTAAAAAGTACACAAATTAAAAAAGCTAAATGCTAATTTTTTAAGCCAGCCGTTTAACAATGGCTGGCTTTTTCTTTCCTAAAATTTTGTAATTTGTGTTGAGCAATCCTTGAAGTATTTATCTGGAATTTGATAAATTTCATTTTTTAAAAATCCTTGCAGTTGTATCAACAAATTCGTCTTATTTTGTATCATGCAACAAGCAATCATAAACAGCGTCATCCACACGGCAAACCAAATAATATACGATAACGTCATTATTATTCAAAACGGTATCATTCAATCCGTACAAAAAGAAGTGCCTGAAAATATAGAAAAGATAGACCTTGATGGAAATAATATTTCGGCAGGCTTTATTGATATACACATAAACGGCGGCGAACAATTTTATTTTAGCCAATACCCAACCGAAGAAAGCATCAACGATATTTATGATAGCAGCTTAAAATATGGCACTACAGAAGTATTGCCCTGCCTCATAACATCCAGCCACGAAAATATTTTAAAGGGTATTGAAGCCATAAAAAATTACAGGGAAAAATACAACAATGGCGTACTCGGCATGCATTTGGAAGGCCCGTTCATCAACCCAATAAAACGTGGTGCACACCTTGCCGAATATGTACGCACGCCAACAAATAAAGAGCTGGAAGAAATTATCCGCTATGGAAAAGATGTTATAAAAGTAATGACCATAGCACCGGAATGTTTTACGGATGAACAGCTTGATATGCTGATGGATAGCGGCTTTATCATTTCTGCAGGCCATAGCAACATGACGTATAGACAAGCAATATATTATTTTAGCAAGGGCATACAACTAGTAACGCATTTATATAACGCCATGACCCAATTCGGGCATCGGGAACCAGGGCTTGTAGGTGCTACTTTTTCAGATGAAGAGGTATATGCACCCATAATTTTAGATGGTACCCATTGTGATTTTGCAGCAGCAAAGCTTGCCTACCGGTTAAAAAAAGACAAATTAATATTGATAAGCGATGCGCTTTTTTTAGGCAGAAAAAAACAAAGCTTTAAGTGGGAAGGCTTTGAAGCAAAATTGGTAGATGGGCTTTACAGGAACCCTGAGGGCAACCTCGCAGGGGCTACCATATCAATGGCGGATGCAGTGCGTAATGCGGTGCTACAGTTAAATGTTACCGTAAACGAAGCCGTACAAATGGCTACCACACGGCCTGCAAAAGCAATCGGCATGCAACATAAAATTGGCAGTGTAGCAGCAGGTTTTCCGGCTAGGTTCGTAACATTCAGCAACGGTTTAGAAATGATTGAATCGCTGGTTTTATAATGATCTTACACACAGGCCACTAAAAGTTTTGCAGCGAAAATTATTCAATTTTCGCCTCACTGCGTTTACGGCAAAAATCTATCAGGCAAACAGCCTCTCATTTTTCACCTTCCCATTCTAAATAAAATTGCGCTAAAAAAGTTTCCATAAACAAGTGCCTTTGCGCTGCCATTTGCTTGCCTGTTTTTGTATTCATCTTATCTTTTAATAACAACAATTTTTCGTAAAAATGATTTATGGTTGGGGCGTTGCTGTTTTTATAAGTATCTTTTGCCATAGCTAAATCAGGCTCAATGGCTGGGTTGTAAAGCTTTCGGTTTTTATAGCCGCCATACGCAAAAGCCCTGGCAATGCCAATAGCGCCAATAGCATCTAGCCGGTCAGCATCCTGCACCACCGCAAGTTCTGGCGAGTGAAAAGTGCTGGCAAAATTTCCACCCTTAAAAGAAATATGCCGAATTATATTTTCAACGTGAAGTACAACTGCCTCGGGCACGCTAATGGATTGTAAAAATACCTTTGCTTTTAAAGGCCCAATTCCTTCATCGCCATTATTAAATTTCGAGTCTGCAATATCATGCAATAAAGCTGCCAGCGTAACTATAAATACAGCTGCTTTTTCTTCTTTGGCAATCGTTAGGGCATTCTTCCAAACCCTTTCAATATGGAACCAATCATGGCTGCTTTCTGCATTTTTCAAGGTATTTTTTACAAAATCTATAGTTGCTATTTCAATTTCTATTTCTGTCATGGTTTAAATTAATAGTTAATAGGCATAAGGTAAAAATGTACTTGCAAAATAAGTTAAACTTGTCCTATGCTTGCCTATCAATATATTTATTTTTATACAGTAAAAATGTATAGGTGATGTGTGTTTATCATGCCTGCTTTTGCATGGCAGCTTTTTATAAGATGATAGCCTTAATAAATTTTTGTGCCGCACAAACAAGCATTCATTAATTTTACAAGCATAGCAGTTACTGCATAATTTATAATTCTATCCATCCAAATGATAAAGAACCTTTCATCCTTTGTAAAAAATAAGCCTGCACTGGCCATCAGTTTTTTATTCGCCACATCCAGTCTTTTATTTGGCACCTGGGTAGCGGCCATACCGGGCATTAAACAACGGCTTGGCTTTACAGATGGTAGCCTCGGCTTGTCATTATTACTATCTCCATTAGGCGCCATCACCGGCATGTTGTTATCAACAAGGGTGTTCAGCAAAATACCTGTGGGCAAATGGATGTTCAATGGCTACCGGCTTTTATGTTTAATAATGATATTGCAGATTAACGCCGTAAACCGCCCTATGTTATGGATTAGCCTTTACTTATTTGGCGTTATTAGTTTTTTAAACGGCGTATCCTCCAATGCCACTGTAAACATTTTAGAAAAGCGGGATAATAAGTTATTGATGAGTACCTGCCACGGCATGTACAGCCTGGGTGGTGCTACCAGCGCAGGTTTAGCGGCAGTGTTATTTTCTATGCACCTTATTTCCGGCTGGCAGATAGTGCTTGTGGCAGCCATCATACTCATCGTAATTACCAGCAATAAAAAACTGTACTTAGCCAACACAGATATTATCCACAGCAGGTCGGGCATCAAGCTGCCATCACCAACAATTTTGGGCATCTCGTTTATCTGCATGGTAACATTTATGGCCGAAGGCTGCGTGGCAGATTGGAGCGCTATTTATTTTAAAGAATCGCTGCATGCACCCAAAGAGTTGGTAAGCTTAGGGTACGCGGGCTTCTCCATTGCTATGACTATAGGCCGTTTAAATGGCGATGGGCTCATAGCTAAAATTGGCAGTAAAACTATAGTTATATGCGGCTGTATATTATCTGCCATTGGCTTTACCGCTGTAGTATTGTCGCCCAATGTGCCACTGGCAATTGTAGGGTATGTACTAATTGGTTGTGGCTCCTCTTGCATTGTGCCGGTACTTTTTAGTGCCTCCGCAAATATACCCGGCGTAAGCACCGTAGAAGGTTTTGCCATGGTAACCACTGGCGGCCTAATTGGGTTTCTAACCGGTCCATCGCTCATAGGGTTTATATCAGAAAGGGCAGGCCTGGGAAAAGGGTTATCGCTGTTAATTTTACTAGCGTTAACAGGTGCCGTGGTGGCATGGCGCAATAAATTTTTAGTAAATAAACAAGCCCCCATGCCTTCGTTGCAATATGATGAGCAGCTCTATTAAAGGTTATTGTTTGTAGTTTTTTGTTTATTGTTTTGGCATGTAGTCAAAATACAAAGTTGTTTTTAATTATCAACTAACAATTATTTAATTATTATTTTTTTTGTCCCGGCCAATACAGCAGCTCTGTGGGGCTTCATAGGCGTCGCACATTTGTACTTCAGTCCTATTTGGCACTCTTCCCCGCCTTGATAGCTTATTATTTCGTGTAATAGTTTTCATTTTCATGCCATATTAATTAAAGGCAAAGCACCCTTGTACCGAATTATTACCCTAGAAGTATATCTACGTTGTGGTAAAAGCTCCCCATAAAAAACAACTGTACAAACGTGCGACGCCTATGAAGATGCACATAGCTGCTGTATTTGCTGGGGCAACAAGAAAACTTACAATTCAAACAAAAATTAATTACGAAGCGCATTTGCAAACTATAATTATATTGCCGCAACTGCATTTTTTGTAGTTAACCAGTAGTTAATACATTTACAAATTGTTTAACAGATTTTATGTAGATTCGTCCTTGTACCAATGAAAATTAATGCAACATTTACATCATCAAACCCAACAGCAATACCATTCTGGTACGTTGAACAAAACAAATAACATACCCATTATGTACCCCGACCTTTTAATCCATACTAAAAAGTTTAGCTCAACTTTTTTTAAGGCACTTGTTTGCCTTACCCTTATTTTTTCCTTATTTTCCTGCAGCAAAAAAGACAAGTGGGCCGATGTAGACCCAGCCTTCAGCAAGTACATCGATGCCTACACAACAGGCACCGTTAGTAAGGCTACCGCCATACGCATACAACTGGCAGGCGAAGCTAACACTACCCATACGCTGGGCGAAGAAGTAAAGGAAACCCTGTTTAAATTTTCGCCCAGCGTAATGGGAAAAGCTACCTGGGTTGATGCGACTACCATTGAATTTAAACCGGAGAGCTACCTGAAGCCAAGCCAATTGTATGAAGTGAAATTCAAGCTAGGCAAAGTCACCAAAGTGCCGGGTAAATTTGAAGAGTTCCGGTTTAATATCCAAACAATAAAGCCATCTTTTAAAATTACAGATGAAGGCCTGCGCAGCACCGGCAGCAGAAATAAAATGCTGCTAAACGGCGAGGTAGAAACCGCCGATGTGGAAACGGGTGCCGATATTGAAAAGCTTGTAAATGCTTCGCAAAATAACAAGGCATTAAAAATAAACTGGCAACACAACGATGCGGTAAAACAGCACAAGTTTACCATTGAAAATATAGAACGAGCCAGTAGTGCAGGGCTTGTAAATGTTACCTGGGATGGTAAGCCCGCAAACATGGAAGTAAAAGGCGATAAAGCCATAGAAGTGCCTTCAGAAGGCGTTTTTAAGGTGCTGAACGTAACGGCCGTAAACGATGCCCAGCAATATGCGTCCATACAATTTAGCGACCCCATTGCTATTGGGCAAGACCTTACCGGGCTGGCGACTATTAGTAACCAACCCGATATTTCCTACACCATTAACGGCAGTGAAATAAAAGTATTTACAGGCGGCAAGCCAGATGGCAATTATACTGTAAATGTAAATGCAGGCATAAAAAATGTATGGGGCACCATCCTCGATAAAGGTTATACTGCCAACATTAATTTCGAGAATAAAATGCCTTCGGTAAAGATTCATGGCAAGGGAAATATACTGCCAAATTCTGGCCGGTTAGTATTGCCTTTTGAAGCTATCAATTTAAAAGCGGTAGACATCAGCATCATTAAAATATTTGAAAATAATGTACCGCAATTTTTGCAGGATAATAATTTGGCCGGCAACGATGGCTTACGAAAAGTAGCCAAGCCAATAGTACAAAAAACATTGCGCCTTGATGATGATAAAACACTGGACCTGCACAAGCACCAGCATTTTAGCCTTGACATAGATAAATTTTTAAAGACGGAGCAAGGCGCCATTTACCGCGTAACCATTGGCTTTAGGCCAGAATATTCTTTGTACCAAACGGCTGATACAGCCAAAAGGCCTGGTGCAAGTGAAAGGGAAGAAAGCGATGAAGGCTATAACGAAAATCGCAGCAGTGGCATGGATGAGGACGAAGCTTTTTGGAGCAGGTACGATACCTACTATCCATACGGCTACAATTGGGATAAGAAAGATGACCCTAACAGCCGCTCGTATTATAACAAAGATCGTTGGGCAACAAGGAATATTTTAGCCAGCAACATCGGCCTCACTGCAAAGCGTGGCAGCGATAATAACCTGGTAGTTGCGGTGAGCAATATCCTTACTACAGAGCCAATCAACAATGTGGAATTGGAAGTAATGGATTACCAGCATGTCATCATCAACAAAGGTAAAAGCGGCAGCGATGGCTTTGCAACAATTGACGCAAAGCATAAGCCCTACCTATTAATTGCAAAGAAGGGAAACGAAAGAGGGTATTTAAAACTTGATGATGGAAGCTCATTGCCATTAAGCCGTTTTGATGTAAGCGGCGCCGAAATAAAGAATGGGATTAAAGGTTTTATATTTGGCGAAAGAGGCGTTTGGCGCCCGGGCGATACGATGTATATTAATTGTATTATAGAAGACAAAGAAAGGAAATTGCCAAAAGACCATCCGGTAGAGTTTAGCCTTTTTACGCCGCAAGGGCAGCTATACAAACATGTGGTACAAAGCGATGCAGAAGATGGGTTTTACTTGTTTAAGACAGGCACCGATGCAAGCTCGCCAACGGGCAACTGGCTGGCTCGTGTTAAGGTTGGCGGCGCTACTTTTGAAAAACAAATTAAGGTAGAAACGGTAATGCCCAACCGCTTAAAAATTAATGTAGATTTTGGTAAAGATGCGGTGCTGGGCATAGGCAATGCAACAGAAGGCACCATTAATGCCAAGTGGCTTTTTGGCTCGCCGGGCAAAAATTTAAAAGCGAAAATCGATGCATCTTTATACGCAAAGAAAACAGCGTTCGCCAAATTTGCCGGTTACTATTTTGATAACCCTACAGCCAATTATACTACCCAAAGCAAAACAATTTTTGATGGTACTTTAGATGCAGAAGGCAATGCTTCCATAAAGCCAACTTTTGAAACTGAAGGCGCCGCACCAGGCATGCTAAACGCCAATATGGTAATAAAAGTATTTGAGCCAGGCGGAAGTTTTAGCATCGATAATATGACCGTTCCTTACAGTCCGTATGCAAGTTATGCCGGGCTTAAATTACCAGAAGGAGAGAAGCCATTTGATTATTTGCTGGCTGGCAAAACGCAAACCACGCAATTGGTAAATGTAGATAGCAAGGGCAATCTGCTCACCGGCAACACCGATGTAGAAATACAATTCTACCGCATACAATGGCGCTGGTGGTGGGATAATAACGGAGATAATTTAAGCAACTTTACACAAAATGAATACAATAAATTAATTAAAAAAGAAAACGTAACGCTTACTAACGGCAAGGGGCAGTGGCAGTTTGGTACATCGGCAAACGAATGGGGGCGTTACCTTCTTTTAGTGAAAGATATAAAGAGCGGCCATACCACAGGATCTACGTTATACATTGATGAGCCAGGCTGGCAAAGCAGGAGCGGCAATGATGACCAAACGGCCGCATCTATGTTAAGCTTTACAAGCAGCAAAGAAAAATACAATGTTGATGAGGAAGTGCAGCTGAACATACCCAGCAGTAAAGGCGGGCGCATTTTAGTAAGCCTTGAAACTGGTAGTAAAGTAATTAAAACATTTTGGCAGGAAACTGTGCAAGGGCAAACAGTGGTAAAATTTAAAGCCGAACCATCCATGGCACCGAACATTTATGCAACGGTAAGCTTGTTGCAGCCACATGCGCAAACCATTAATGATTTGCCGATAAGGATGTACGGTTCTATCCCCATTTTCGTAGAAAATAAAAATACTATTTTAAAACCGGTGCTAACAATGGCCAGTAGTATTAGGCCGGAGCAAAATGTATCCTTCACCGTAAGCGAACAACAAGGCAAAGAAATGACTTACAGTGTAGCAATTGTTGATGAAGGACTGCTGGATTTAACCAGGTTTAAAACACCCAACCCACATGAAGCGTTTTATGCCAGGGAAGCATTGGGCGTAAAAAGCTTCGACTTATTTGATTATGTAATTGGCGCCTGGGGCGGAGATTTGGAACGGATTTTAACCATCGGCGGCGATGCGGAAAGCGGGCCGATAAAACAAAAAACAGCCAATAGGTTTAAGCCAGTCGTACAATACCTTGGGCCATTCCATTTAAGTAGTGGGCAAAAGCAAACTAAAACATTTATGCTGCCTGCCTACATTGGCTCCGTACGTGCAATGGTAGTAGCAGCGCATGAAGGCAGCTATGGTGCTACCGAAAAAACAGTTGCCGTAAAGAAGCCATTGATGATGCTGGCAACAATGCCAAGGGTACTAGGGCCCGGTGAAACTATTAAATTGCCCGTTACTATTTTCGCCATGGAAAACAATATCCATACGGTAAATATCTCTTTGCAAGCGAACTCTTTTTTAGAAGTGGTAGGTGCTGCTACACAGTCTATCAGCTTTACACAAACCGGCGAGCAAATGGCTTATTTTGATGTGAGGGTAAAACCGAATGTGGGTATTGGCAAAGTAAAATTACTGGCAACTTCCGGCAGCGAAAAAGCAGATTATGAAGTAGAATTGGATATCCGCAACCCCAACCCGCCGGTAACCAGCGTAAGCGAAATTACATTGGCACCCGGCCAGCAATGGAATACGGTAGCAGCGGCTATTGGCGTGGCGGCAACAAGCACTGCTACAGTAGAAATAAGCAGCGTACCTTCTATGGATTTACAAAAACGGCTAGACTATTTAATTGAATACCCGCATGGCTGTATTGAACAAACAACTTCTGCTGTTTTTCCTCAACTGGTGCTTAACCAGTTGACCGACCTGGATGATTACAAAAAATCGCTGGTAGATAAAAATGTTAAAGCAGGCATCGCCAGGATGCAAAATTTTCAACGGCCTGATGGTGGCTTTAGTTACTGGCCCGGCGGCAGCGAAAGCGATGAGTGGGGCAGCAATTACGCCGGTAATTTTTTGGTGGAAGCACAAGCCAATGGTTTTTTTGTAAGCGATAATTTATTGCAGCAATGGAAAAATTACCAGCGCGGCAAAGCCAATAGCTGGGTAGTAAACAGTACCAACTTTTATGGCGCAGACCTTACGCAATCATATCGCTTATACACGCTGGCACTAGCCAAAGCACCGGAGCTTGGCGCAATGAACCGGTTAAAAGAATTTAAATATTTATCGCCGGAAGCCAAGTGGCGGCTGGCAGCTGCTTACAAGCTCGCCGGGCAGGATGCGGTGGCTCAGTCGCTTATTAGCGGCTTGCCTACAACATTCGGTACACGCCCAAGCCCAGGCATAACTTTTGGTTCAGGGCTTAGGGATGAAGCAATGGTTTTAGAGACACTCACTATTATGGGTAAACGCAGTATGGCTGCTCAGTTATTGCCCACCATAGCAGCCAGTTTATCGCAGGATAATTGGTATAGCACACAAACAACTGCGTACGCTTTAATTGCCATTGCAAAGTATTGTGGCAGAAACCCATCTGGTGCAAAAATTATTGCAAAGGCTACTGTTGGCGCAAAACCAATTGACATTAATTCAGCTTCCTACATCCGCCAGCTGCGGGTGCAATTTATAAACGGCAGCGCCAATATTTTGATAAGCAACAAGGGCACTAACACTTTGTATGTGCGGCTTATAACAAAAGGCCAGCCATTAGCGGGTGATCGTTTAAAGGTAAATAATAATCCTGCGGTGCTGGATATGTCGGTGAGCTACGTCACGCAAAACGGTACGGCAATAGATATCAATAAATTAAAGCAGGGCACCGATCTTGTAGCCAAAGTAGTCATTAAAAATCCGGGCAAGCGGGGCGCTTATACACAGATGGCCTTAACGCAAATTTTCCCTAGCGGGTGGGAGATATTGAATGCCCGTATGCTTGGTGGCGAAGGTGCATTTAAATCGTCGTACTCCACTTACCAGGATATCCGCGACGACCGTGTGTACACCTATTTTAACATCAGCGAAAATGAAACGCTAACGTATTATGTGCAGTTAAATGCATCGTACCTGGGACGGTTCTTTTTACCTGGAACCTTTGCTGCCGCTATGTATGATAACAGCATCAACGCAGGTGTAAATGGTAGATGGGTTGAGGTGGTGAAATCTAATTAAGCTTAAAAATTCTGCAGGCGGCTATCGGCATCGCCAGGGCATTGGAGAATTTTATAAATATGGCAGACACTGTCTGCCATATTTATAATTTTTGCTTTCATTCGTACTATATTAATTATAAAAACAAAGGTCTTGTTAGTTGATGATACTTTAAATACAGGATTAGACGTAGAAAAAAGCAAAGGCTTGCCGCTTAAATTTAATCCAAGCAGCAAAACAAAAATAAAATTGTTAGTCTTGCTAATCTTGTTAACCTGGTTTTGGCTAGCCTTACCAAGCCAGCTATTTAATGCCCCAACCAGTTATATCATCGAAGATAAAGATGGCAGCTTATTAAATGCCACCATTGCTGCAGATGGGCAATGGCGGTTTCCACCTAACAAAAATATGCCGCAAAAATTTATTGATTGTATTACTACTTTTGAAGATAAGCGTTTTTACTATCACCCCGGCGTAGATCCGATTGCTATTGGCCGTGCATTGGTAAAAGATATAAAAAATCGAGAGGCCGCACAAGGCGGAAGTACGCTCACCATGCAGGTAGTAAGGCTTTCAAAAAAAGATAATAAACGTAGCATCTGGAACAAAATAAAAGAAAGTATATTAGCGGTAAGGGTAGAAGTATCTTACTCAAAAAAAGAGATACTTTCTTTGTATGCGGCCAATGCACCTTTTGGTAGTAATGTGGTTGGTTTAACTGCAGCATCCTGGCGTTACTTCGGGCGTAGCCCCGATAAATTAAGCTGGGGCGAAATGGCGGCATTAGCAGTTTTGCCCAATGCACCTTCATTGGTACATCCTGGTAAAAACAGGGATGTGCTGTTAAAAAAAAGAAATAAGTTATTAGATAAATTACTGGCAGATAAAAAAATGGATCTAAGTAGTTGCAGCCTTGCCAAGCTCGAACCTTTGCCGGGTGCACCTTTAGCATTGCCACAAAATGCCCTGCATCTTTTTCAACGTTTTAAAAATGACAATAAATCCGTTAAAGCTGAAACGAAAATTATAACAACAATAGATGGTAGCTTACAAAAAAGCGTAGCCAATATCCTGGAGCAGCACCATGCCATATTAAAAGGCAATGGCATTAATAATACCTGCGCATTGGTGCTGGATGTGGAAACAGGCAACACGCTGGCATACGTAGGCAACATCACCGACCCACGTAATAAGGAAATGGAAAGCGATGTAGATGTTATTGCGGCACCCCGAAGCCCGGGCAGTGCATTAAAGCCTATTTTATATGCGGCCATGTTAAGCGATGGATTGATATTGCCTAACTCTATCATAGCCGACATACCCATGCAGATAGGCAATTATGCGCCACAAAACTTCGACCTTGGTTATGACGGTGCAGTACCAGCAGCGAACGCACTGGCACGTAGCCTCAACATCCCCGCAGTAAAATTATTGCAGCAATACAAGTACCAGCGTTTTTATGAAACCTTGCAGCAGTGCGGTATTACAACCCTCAACCGCCCTGCGGATACCTACGGGCTAAGCTTAATTTTAGGTGGTTGCGAAGTAACCATGTGGGATCTTGCCGGCGTATACGCATCCATGGCACGCACGTTAAACCATCAAACAAAAAACCATGGCCTGCTGGAAACAAAAGATTTTCATCCACCCAATTATAAATTATCAACCAGCAACAATAAGCCATCAGCAAAAAATATCCCTTTAGATGCAACGGCCATTTGGTTCACCTTTCAGGCAATGAAAGAAGTGATGCGCCCGGGCGAAGAAGGCTTATGGCAGCAGTTCACATCTTCCCAAACCATAGCCTGGAAAACCGGTACCAGCTTTGGTTTTAGGGATGGATGGGCTATTGGCGTAACACCAAAAAATGTGGTAGCGGTATGGGTTGGCAATGCCGATGGAGTAGGTAGGCCAGGGCTGGTAGGCGTTCAAACGGCAGCACCAATACTATTTGATATCTTCAGGATGCTACCCACCGGCAACTGGTTTCAAAAGCCTTTATATAATTTTTCTT
Source organism: Ferruginibacter sp. (assembly GCA_025351645.1). Taxonomy (GTDB): domain Bacteria; phylum Bacteroidota; class Bacteroidia; order Chitinophagales; family Chitinophagaceae; genus Ferruginibacter. The sequence continues at coordinate 19,862 of JANXVN010000307.1, read as the reverse complement.
TTGTACCGGTATGCAGGCAAAGCGGTTACCGGGCAAACATCGATTGCCCAGATGTGGATACCTTATTTATGCCGCCCAATGGCAACAAAGTGCCACTTTGCCAATACCATAAAATGATCAACCTTGATGCAACCGGCCAGTACCGTGTAACCCAGGATTGTGAGAGCCCATCTGCCATGCAGCACAAAAGCTGGTTCGTGCTATCGCCCGCAATGGAATATTATTACAAGCAAAAAAATGCTGATTATAAAGTGACGCCCGCATTTAAAGCTGGTTGTATGTTTGGCGAAACTGGCAAATTAATAGAGATTATCTACCCACAGGAAAATGCGAAAATTTATGTGCCGCTGGAAGTAAGCGGCGAAAAAGGAAAAACTATTTTTACGGCTGCACATCGAAGGGCAGGCGCTAAAATTTTCTGGAGCCTGGATGATAGCTTTATCGGTACAACCCAAAACTTTCACCAGATAGCTTTGAATCCAAGTCCGGGCAAACATATCATCACACTGGTAGATGAAAATGGCGTCAGTGTTTCAAGGCAGTTTGAAATTTTAGAGAAAGAAAAGGATTGATGTACAGTAAGGGTTGCATTAATTCTTCTTTAAATGATATTTTGAGTTACAAGATAAAATAAAAAAATTTCCTACTTTTAATAATAGTAATTGCCCAACTAATTTTTTATTAAAAGCTAACTTTAATACAGGCAAAGTATTTGTAGTAGCACAAACAATTAAAATAAATATTATGGCATTGGAAATGGTAGATGACCCACAAGACAACGAAGATAATGGTGGAAGCAACAGTGGCGGCGGCGGCTTTGGCTCATCGGGCGGTGGCGGTGGGTTGGGTGGCTTAGGTGGCTTGTTCAATTTTTTGCCGCTTATATTTGGCTTGTTCGGCAACCGTAACAGCGGCGGCAATAGTGGCGGTGGCGGCAAGGGGGGCTGCGGTGGATCAAGCTTTATTATCATTTTAATCATTGCTGCTGGTGCGTATTTTTTATTACGAAATCAGTCTTGTACCGGCGGCTTATCAAGCATCACCAATGCCGTATCTCAATTTACAAGAGGGGGAAAACTGGATCCAAACGAATTTAAAAAAGCCAGCGTATACGAAGGGCTTGAAGATGACAATACCAAAAACCCATTGCCTGAAAGCGTTAGCCTGCTTAAGTTTGCGCCCGACAGGCAAAACCAGGGAAAGCAGGGAAGCTGCGTTGCATGGAGCAGTGGCTACGCTGCACGCAGTATTATAGAAAGTGCCAGCACGGCGCAAAACCCTAATAGCGTTGCATTTAGCCCGGCGTTTTTATATAGCCAGATCGGGCTGGATAATTGCCAGGGATCGTATATTATAAAGGCTATGCAATTTATGACTGATAAGGGCGCGGTGCCTTTTACCCAGTTTCCTTACGATGAAAATAATTGCAGCCGGCAGCCAACCAGCGCAATGATGAATGACGCTGCGCAGAACCGTATGCATGGCTTTAACCGCTTAACCGAAGATGCTGGCGTAACTAAATTAAGCCTCCGAGCAGTTAAAGAACATCTTGCAAAAGATGCGCCGGTAGTAATTGGCATGATGGTAGGCGGGTCTTTTATGGAAGGCATGATGGGCCAAAAAGTATGGCACCCTACAAGCAATGACTATACCCAAACTGGCTTCGGCGGCCACGCCCTTTGTGTAATAGGGTACGATGACAGGCTGGAAGGTGGCTCCTTTCAAATAATGAATAGCTGGGGACCGGAGTGGGGCGAAAATGGGATTGGCTGGGTACGTTATAACGACTTCAAAGAGTTTGTACGGGAGGCTTATGGCATTGACCCGCTGCCGAAAAAAGGTGCTGCTTTGAATGTAGATTTTGAATGTACTATCGGGCTGGTTAACAACGATACAAAGCAATACATCCCATTAAAAACAACCACCGCTAATACATTCACCACTAACACGCCTATACGCAAAGGCACCAAGTTTAAAATAGAAATTAAAAATGCGTTGGAGTGTTATATTTATCTGTTTACTCCAAACCCTGCGGGCAGTAGTTTTGTGCTATTCCCGTACAAACCGATACACTCGCCATACTGTGGCATTACGGGTTACAGGCTTTTTCCAAAAGGGCAGTCAATAAGGGCAGATAGCCTCGGCACAAAAGATTATATGGGCATAGTAGTAAGCAAAGAAGCGTTGGATTATACCGCCATCAATACCGCCATTAACAGCAGCAGCCAGCAAAATTATGGTGCCAAATTAAACGATGCCATCAACAGCACTGCCATAAAAAATGTACGCTACAGCAACACCAGCAATGGCGGTATTTATTTTAAGGCAGATGCCACCGATAAAAATAAAGTAGTTGGTTGTGTGGTGGAAATTGAAAAGCAATAAGGCTGTTTTTGGTTTATGGTTTTTTGTTGTTCCAAATTGCAGCATATTCCCCAAAACATAAAGCCCGCTGTATTAATACTTAATTCTTAATTTTTAATTCAAAATTAAAGTTTTGTTGATTCGGCCAATACAGCAGCCATATTGAGCTTCATAGGCGTCGCACTCTTTTACAGTGGTTCTTTGCGGAACTTTTACCACTATGTATGGGGTGTATTAGCAAGGCAAGCTTATTAAATATTTCTTAATGAATGCTGCAGGTACAACCAGCTTCATCAATAAATAATAATCATTTATCTTAGTAGCATGAAAAACAAACTATTTCTTTTAGCTATTGTGTTATCAACAACGGTAAATATTTTTGCACAGCAAGCTAAATTATATAACCCCGCTGCTGATGCTACTAAAGATATCGCCAACGCAGTAACTATAGCCGCTGCTGAAAATAAGTTTGTGCTACTACAAGCCGGTGGTAATTGGTGCAGCTGGTGCCTGGAGTTTGCAAGGTTTAGTAAGGCAGATAAGCAGATTGATTCTTTGATAAAAAATAACTTTGTCTGGTACCATTTAAACTATAGCAAAGAAAATAAAAATGAGGCTGTGTTCGCAAAATATGGCTATCCGCAACGGTTTGGTTTTCCGGTATTTATTATTTTAAATGGCAAAGGCGAGCGCATCAACACCCAAAACAGCGAGTATTTAGAAGATGGCAAAAAAAGCTACGACCAAAAAAAAGTAGAAAGCTTTTTAGGACTTTGGTCGCCAAAAGCAGTATCACCAGAAACTTACCCTGTTGATAAACCATAACACAATAATCTTTACATTGGTTAAATCATCATAAGCATGCATGCTGATAAAGATATATTCATACAACTAGTAAAACATCCTGTTAAGTTCAGGATATTTTTATTTACAAAGCTGCCCAGTGCATTTTTTTCCGGCGTAAAAGTATTAGTTATTACAGAAAGTAGTACCCAGGTATCCGTACCGTATAAATGGTTTTCACAAAACCCCTTCAACTCTACCTATTTTGCCTGCCTTGCCATGGCAGCGGAATTAAGTACAGGCTTGCTCGCCATGATGAATACTTACCAAAGCAAGCCCGCAATGTCAATGTTAGTAATAGGGCTTGAAGCCAGGTATTTTAAAAAAGCAACCGGGCTTACAACCTTTACCTGCGAAGAAGGGCAAGCCATACAAGAAACGATAGAAAATGCTGTCAGTACCGGTGCAGGAAAATCCATCAAGGTAAAATCAACCGGTAAAAATAATACGGGAGAATTGGTGGCGGAGTTTTTTATTACCTGGTCTTTTAAGGCAAAGGAAAGCCTCCCTGCCCTCCAAAGGAGGGTTCCCGACTCTCCGAATCCGGAGTAGTGTTATAAATTTGAATGCTCTAACAACCCTACTTTGGAGGGATGGGAGACTGGGTTAGGTTAGTCTGGTTAGGCTAGTGTGTGCGCTCAAATATATCCTCCGGTTTATGTACTACAGTAAAAGTCTTTTTTAAATCGCTGTACAAAAAACCTTCCGCCAGCATATTATCTATGTGCAGTAGCAAGCCATTATAAAAGCCATCAGTATTTAAAATAAAAATGTGCTTATCGTGTATGCTCAACTGGTTCCAGGTAAGCATTTCAAATAATTCATCCAGCGTGCCGTAACCGCCGGGTAATATAACTGCTGCCTCGCATTTTTCGTATAACATGCGCTTGCGTAGGTGCATGCTTTCCACTACTATCAACTCAGTTAAGCCAGTGTGCTGGTGCTCTACGCTATTTAAAAGATGCGGTATAATACCCGTTACTTTGCCGCCTTTTTCCAGCACTGCATTGGCTATTGTGGCCATTAGCCCCCTATTGCCTCCGCCATAAATAAGCGTGATATTATTTTGCGCTAGTAGGTGCCCAAGTGTTGCCGCCTGCGCCGCAAATAAACTATTGTTGCCTGGCTTACTGCCACAAAAAACAGCCATTGATGTAAAATCCATGTGTAAGTATTTATTTAAAATTGGGCATTTTGTTTTGCATCTGCTAATTTAGTAGTATTATTTTTAATCATTTTTCCAATATGGCTCCTTCAACGCTTCTGTATTTTGTAATTGGCTATTTTTTATTATTGTTTATCGTGGCCTGGTACACCAGTAAAAACAGCAACAACGAATCTTTTTTTATCGGCAACCGCAACAGTAATTGGATGCTGGTGGCCTTTGGCATGATTGGAACTTCTTTAAGCGGCGTTACTTTTGTAAGCGTACCAGGCAGTGTGGGTAATATTGGCAAAGTAGGGGCAATACCCAATGCGCTGGGCTATTTTCAGGTGGTGATTGGTTATTTTTTGGGTTACATCGTAGTGGCGTATGTGTTGCTGCCACTGTATTACAAGCTTAACCTAACTTCTATTTACAATTACCTACAGCAGCGTTTTGGCATTTGGGCATATAAAACTGGTGCTTCTTTTTTTATTTTATCCCGTACGGTAGGGGCAACTGCGAGGTTATATTTAGTAATTAACGTGCTGCATATTTTTATCTTATCACGATTAAATATTCCGTTTTGGGTATCGGTTGCGGTGGTGCTTATAATGATATTGTTATACACTTTTAAAGGCGGCGTAAAAACAATCGTGTACACTGATACATTGCAGACAACGCTGATGATAACCGGGCTGGTGATATGTATTGGCTATATCTTATCTCACCTGAACCTTACTGTAACACAAGCTGTCAATGGTATGGAAGCTAAAAACTTAACCAGGATATTCAACACGGATATTAACAGCAAGGGCTTTTTTATAAAGCAAATAATTGGCGGTGCCTTTATAACCATCGCCATGACGGGGCTTGACCAGGAGATGATGCAAAAGAATATCAGCGTAAAAAACCTTAAAGACTCACAGAAAAATATGCTGACTTTTAGCGTGGTGTTAGTCTTCGTAAACTTGTTGTTTTTATTGTTAGGCGGCCTTTTATATCTATATGCCTACAACCAGGGGGCAACCTTTACCACTATATTAATGGATGGGCAGCCAACATGGGCTTTTGTAAAAGACGGGCTAAATATAACCGGCGATAATTTGTTTCCATCAATAGCTTTAGGATTGCTGCAAACCATGCCTGCATTCATTTCTATCATCTTTATCATTGCATTGATAAGTGCACTTTTCCCCAGTGCGGATGGCGCTTTAACAGCACTCACTTCTTCTTTTTGTATAGATATTTTAGGCATAAAAGAAAGGCCGGACTTATCTGAAAAACAAAAAAAACGTACCAGGCAAACAGTACATTTAGTAATGACGGCCATCTTTTTTATAAGCATCTTAATTTTTAGGGAAATAAACAGCCGCTCTATTATTGATAAGATACTTGACCTTGCTGGTTACACCTATGGCCCACTGCTAGGCCTGTTTGCATTCGGCATTTTAACCAAACGTAATTTGCCGGATAATTTTATTATTGCACTAATAGCGTTGATAAGCCCCGTGTTATGTTACTTGCTGCAAACCAATGCGCCGCATTTATTTCACGGGTATGTTATTGGCATAGAAATACTAATTATTAACGGACTGCTTACTTTTATGGGCTTGTTAACAATATCAAAAAAACAATAGCTTAGCCGATATATATTTTACTTTTGCAACATTAATAAGTGCCATCTTTTAGTAAAATAAAAGGTGCACTACTATTTAATTAAACAACAACAATGGAGCTTGTAAACAATGCAGCCGAGCAATATGCAGCCAGTTTTTCTACCGTAGAAGATGAATTGTTGCAGGCCATAAATGTACATACTACACAAACGCATGCCCACGCTACCATGTTAAGCGGGCATGTGCAGGGAAGCTTTTTAGCTTTATTAAGCCATGCATTGCAGCCAAAAAGAATTTTAGAGATAGGTACTTTTACGGGCTATAGTGCGTTATGTTTGGCTAAAGGCTTGCTGCCTAACGGTTTGTTGCACACAATAGAGTTAAGGGAAGATGATGCGACAACAGCAAAAAGTTATTTTGGCCAGTCAATAAATAAAGAAAAAATTGTACTGCATGTGGGCAATGCAAAAACGATAATACCTACGCTGGATGAGGCTTGGGACATTGTTTTTATTGATGCTGACAAAGTTGGGTACATTGATTATTACGAACTGGTGTTACCATTGGTAAAAACAAATGGTGTCATTATTGCCGATAATGTGATGTTTCACGGGCAAGTGCTGGAAACAAATATTACGGGCAAAAATGCAAAGGCAATACAAGCTTTTAATGAGCATGTAAAAAATGATAGCCGGGTAGAACAGGTTTTATTAACGGTGAGGGATGGCTTGATGATGATACGGAAATTATAAGATTATTGACATGATGCGTTTGTGATTTATACAAAATATGGATACTGCGTGTTATGGTTAGTACGATTGCTAAAAACTATTTGCAATCAATACTGCAAAGCCCATCTCCTTTAGAGAGAGGTTTGGGGTGAGGTTAAATAAAATGCTATGATAAAAAATATATTTCAATTATTGATTATTACGTTGTGTGGCTTTACAAACGTGCAGGCACAAGTATTAACGCCGGAACAATACATTGATAAATATAAAGCACTTGCCATAAACGAAATGAAAAGGATGGGTGTGCCGGCGGCTATAACCCTTGCCCAGGGCTTGCTGGAAACAGAGAATGGCAATAGCGACCTGGTAAAAAAATCTAACAATCATTTTGGCATAAAATGTAAAAGTTCGTGGACATCAGAGGGAGTTGCACATGATGACGATGCGCCGGGCGAATGCTTTCGCAGTTATAAAGATGCAGAATCATCTTACCGCGACCATAGCAATTACCTACGCGGCAACGACCGTTATGCTTCGTTGTTTGCCCTAGACCCAACCGATTACAAAAGCTGGGCAAAGGGATTAAGAAAAGCTGGTTATGCCACCAACCCAAAATACCCTGACATCTTAATAAAGAACATCGAGCAATACAACCTGCAACAATATTCATTAGTTGCTGCTGGTGAAACACTTAAAGTTGAACCAGGCAAATACCAGGATGATAAAGAACCACCGGCAAGTAAAAATGGAGATGATAGCAAGGTGCCTGCTATTATAGAAACCAACCCCAGTGCGGATGCAGCAATCAGCTCCATCAACGGGCATAAATATATTTTAGCTAAAAAGGGTACCTCTTTATTGGCTATAGCTTCCCAAAATGATATCGACCTAAGCAAATTATTAAGTTACAACGACCTTGATAATGACGGCATACTTCCATCAGACCAAATCATCTTTCTACAAAAAAAATCTAAGACAGGCGAGAAGGATTATTGTATAGTACACCCCCAGCAATCGTTGTATGATGTGTCGCAAAAAAATGGCATCCAGCTACAATACCTTTTAGCATACAACCAGCTTGGCGATAAGGCCGTTGTAACCGGCGGAACTAAATTGTACCTTAATTCAACCGGAGAAACCCAGCAGGCAAAAGCGGTTAAAGAAGCAGTTATTGCATTACCACCGCCCGTTGTGCCAGCATCAAAACCAGTAACTAAAGGTAATCGCATACACGAAGTACAGCCTAAAGAAGGATTGTACGCCATAGCTAAAAAATACCAGGTAACCGTACAGCAATTACGGGATTGGAACAGCCTTGCCAGCGACGATTTAAAAATCGGCCAGCAAATAATAGTATCAAAATAGATTGAATAATTAACCTACAACCAACTGCAATGTCAATTATTAAGGTAAATGATAAACGGTTTCAGCCCTACCTAAGTGCTGCTACTCTACACACCCGTATTAAAGAATTGGCTACAGAAATTAATAAGGAGTATGAGGGCAAACGGCCGATATTTATTGCTATACTTAATGGCTCTTTCATGTTTGCATCCGATCTTTTTAAAGAAATAACGATTGATGCGGAAATATGTTTTATCAAATTAGCTTCTTACAAAGGCACCCGTTCTACAGGCAATGTAATAACTTCCATTGGTTTAGATGAGCCTTTAAAAGACAGGCACGTTGTAATTATTGAAGATATTGTAGATACCGGCAATACATTACATAAATTTTTGCCGCAATTATATAACCAGCAGCCAGCTTCATTAAAAATCACTGCTTTGCTGCATAAGCCAGAAGCTTTAGAACATCCTATAGTAATAGATTACCTGGGTTTTAATGTGCCTAATATTTTTCTGCTCGGCTTTGGGCTCGATTATGATGGCTTAGGAAGAAATTTGCCAGAAATTTACCAATTGGTTGTTGACTAGCATACAACTAAATAAATATTATATAATCTTATCAGATATATTATATAACTTACTGCAACTTTTTGTCAGTTGAAAAAACTACTTGTTTATTTATCCTTTCTGCTCTTGGTCCTTTCTGCCAACGCTCAATATTACCTGCGTGGCGAAATAAAAGATGAGAAAAGCCAATCTTTGCAAAATGTAAAGATTCTCCTTAACTCCGATAAGAATATCTACTATTCCGGTTCGTCAGGAGGTTTTGGTATTACAGTTCGTGCATTGTATGATTCTATCACGCTTAGCCTTGATGGGTTTGAAACACAAGGTATCAAATTGAAGACGGATGTTTTACAGCAAATTACCATGAAAACCTTGTCTTCCAACATTAGCAAAGGCAGGCAAAAGCTCATTTCAATTACAAAAGACCAGCAGTTTTCTTCTACCTACAGTTGGTTTGTAAGCGATGAATCTTATTTTTCTTTGGTTGAAAATGAAACAGTCAGTGTAAATAAATTTCCTAACACAGCCTTTTCGCTCAACATCAACAAAGCATCTTACAGCAATATCCGCAGGTTCCTCAATACCAAAAGCATGGTGCCGCCAGATGCGGTGCGTATAGAAGAGTTGCTCAATTATTTTAACCTTCATTATAAAGAGCCGGAAAATAATGCAGTATTTAGTATCGAATCACAACTATCTGATTGCCCCTGGAATGCGGAAAGTAAATTATTGTTCCTTAATGTAAATGCCCGCAAGCTGGATATGGAAAAAGTGCCACCATCTAACCTGGTATTTTTGATAGATGCATCCGGCAGCATGGATATGCCTAACAGGCTTCCCTTGGTTAAAGCGGCTTTTCAAATGCTGGTAAAAAACTTACGGGCGCAGGATACTATTTCTATTGTGGCTTATGGCGGCACTGTATCAATATGGCTTAAGCCCACCAGCGGCGCCGATAAGGAAACCATTATCAAGTCTATTGAAGAACTAACCGCAGATGGCGATACGCCGGGCGAATCGGCCATTAGGATGGCATATACATTAGCTGAAAAAACATTTATAAAGAACGGCAATAATAGGGTAATATTGGCAACAGACGGTGATTTTAATGTAGGTGAAATATCTGAAAAAGCGCTGGAAGATTTAATTACAAAAGAAAGAAAAACAGGGGTTTACCTTACTTGCCTTGGTGTAGGCATGGGCAATTTTAAAGATTCTAAATTAGAGACCTTAGCCAAAAGAGGCAATGGTAACTATGCCTATTTAGATGATATTAAAGAAGCGGAAAAAGTACTGGTAAAGGAAGTTACGCAAACTTTTTACTCGGTTGCGGATGATGTTTATTTGAATGTACATTTTAACCCTGCGGTGATAAAAAACTACCGGTTATTAGGTTTTGATAACAAAAGAGATGCGCTCGCAGAAACTACTGGCGAACTGGAAGGCGGAGAAATAGGCAGTGGCAACAGTGTACTGGCAATTTTTGAGGTAACGCCAAACATTTCAGATAGCTTGTCGGCAATTGCTTTTCCTGCACAGGTTTCTTTAAAATATACATTGCCCGCCACAAAAATAATTAAGGAGCTAAAGCACGATTGCTTAAACAATTATAAGGCCTTTGAAGAGATTGATAAAGAGTTTCAATTTGCCACTTCCATTGCTATGTTTGGCATGAAGCTACGGCAATCAAAATATTTTCCTATAACAGATTGGTCTAATACAGAAAAAATAGCATTAATGTCCTATAATCCTGAAAATTATCTGCAAAAAGGTTTTATTGATTTGATTGCCGTTGCCAAAAAAATATATGTAAAAAAACGTAGAAAAACCAACGACTAAGCAAACATCTCCCTCACTTTATCAAAGAAAGATTTATCTCCCTTTTCTGGTTTAGGCGTAAAGTTTTCGCTTGCCTGCATTTTTTCAAGCATGGCTTTTTCTTCGGTGGTAACATGCTGTGGTGTCCAGATATTTACATGTATCAGCTGGTCGCCTCTTTCATATGAATTTACAGCAGGGAACCCTTTGCCTTTTAAGCGGAATATTTTGCCACTCTGCGTGCCTGGTGGAATTTTAATTTTCGCCTTTCCATCAATAGTAGGTACTTCTATATTAGTGCCAAATACCGCTTCTGGAAAAGCAATATGCAGGTCGAAAGCCACATTCAGCCCATCTCTGTGCAACTGCGCATGTGCTTCTTCTTCAATTAAAATTATTAAATCGCCATTAGCGCCGCCACGTTCGCCGGCATTTCCTTTACCATTCATGCTTAATTGCATGCCTTCCTGTACGCCAGCCGGTATTTCTATAGTAACAGTTTCTTCGCCGTACACACGGCCTTCGCCTTTACAGTTGGTACATTTGTTGGCAATGGTGCTTCCTTCGCCATTACAGGTTGGGCAAGTTGTAACGGTTTGCATCTGGCCTAAAAAAGTATTTTGTACTTTCCTAACCTGGCCGCTTCCACCGCAGCTTCCGCAGGTTTGTATGCTGCTTTTATCTTTAGCACCGCTGCCACTACAAGTTGTGCAGGGTACATATTTTTTTACTTTAACCGTTTTTGAGGCGCCCTTTGCCATCTCCTCGTAGTTCAATTTTATTTTTATACGAAGGTTAGTGCCCCTAACGCCATTGCTACGCCCAGTTGTAGCACGCCTTCCGCCATTGCCGCCACCAAAGAAACTGCCAAACGGGCTTTCATCGCCAAAAATATCTCCAAACTGGTTAAAAATATCATCCATGTTCATTCCGCCGCCACTAAAGCCGCCGCCGCCATTACCTCTGCCCGCACCGCTAAATGCCTGGTGCCCAAAACGGTCATACTGCGCCCTTTTATCAGTATCGCTCAATATTTCATACGCCTCAGCAGCTTCCTTAAAATTTTCTTCCGAAGCTTTATCCCCAGGGTTACGGTCGGGGTGAAACTGCATAGCCGTTTTACGGTAAGCCTTTTTTATCTCATCTTGCGATGCAGTTTTTGCCACTCCTAATATTTCATAAAAATCTTTCTTCATAACTGCTCATCCCAATTGGGGAATTTGTGTTTTAGCCTTCATCTTAAAAAAAATAAAAGCAGGTTATAATATTTGTTAACCAATAATACTTCGTTTGGCCAGCAACGTTTTTTGCCTTCGGCAGATGTTTGGCTTACTTGCCAACAACTACTTTTGCAAAACGTATAATCTTATCATTAAGGTAATATCCTTTCTGTACTTCATCCAGCACTTTGTCTTTTAAATCGGCTGTGGGCGCCGGTATTTCTGTAATCGCTTCGTGTTTTTCTACATCAAATTCTGTATGGATGCTTTCCATGGCTTTTAATCCTTTGGCTTGCAATGTACTACGTAATTTACCAAAAACCAGTTGGATGCCTTTTTTAATTTCTTCCAGGTCTGTACTGGTTTTTAACTGCTTTTCCGCACGTTCGCTATCATCTAAAACATCCAGTAAAGAGGTGATTACTTCTCTTCCCGCGGTTTGTATCAGTTCCATCCTTTCTTTTGCATTGCGGCGTTTTACATTGTCAAACTCAGCAGCAAGGCGAATATATTTATCTTTTTGTTCATCCAGTTCTGCCTGTAATTTTTCTGTGGCAGCAGCTTCTTCAGGGTTAGATAAATTCGAGTTTCCTGCTATATCAGCATCTGCAGTGATATCCCCAAAACCTTGCATTGCTTCTGATAATGCTTGTTCGTCGTCTGTAACTTTTATTTTTTGTTCCATATTAATAATGTTAAGCCCTTTTTCTGTTTAAAAATTAATAAAAAAGAGTTGTAAATGTGTGCAAATGTACGATAGACAAACATTTTGCCAACCTTGTTTTACAGCCAAATTGGCAAATTATTCAACATAAACCCAACAGGCTGACACGTTAAAAGTTACCTTTGCGGCATGAAAAGTCTTTATCTTAATAAAAACATAAGCAACAGGGTAGAAAATGGACATCCATGGATATTTGAAAACGAGATAAACCGGGGCAAAGCGCTGGATGCAGCGGCAAAAGCGGGCGAAATAGTGAATGTGTTTACGCACGATAAAAAGTTTGTAGGCAAAGGGTATGTAAACCCACAATCGCAAATAATGGTAAGGCTGCTTACCAGAAATCAAGATGAAATTATAAACGAGGTTTTTTTTTATAAGAAGATAGCACAAGCATGGGCTTACCGGCAGGCATTGGGCTACACAGAAAATTGCCGCTTAATTTTTGGCGAAGCCGATGATTTGCCGCAATTAATTATTGATAAGTTCAATGATTATTTTGTGATACAGACATTGGCTTTGGGCATTGATATTTGGAAGCCTGCTATTGTAGCCGCTATAGAAAAATTATTTTCGCCCAAAGGTATTTACGAACGCAACGATGTGCCGGTGAGGGAACTGGAAGGCATGGAGCAGCACAAAGGTTTTTTATCAGCTGAATTTGATACCAATATCATCATCAACGAAAACGGCATCAAGCTAAACGTAGATATTGTAAACGGACAAAAAACGGGTTACTTTTTAGACCAGCAAGACAACCGCCGTGCCATACAGCATATTGTAAAAGGTGCCGATGTTTTAGGTGCTTTTTGTTACACCGGATCTTTTGAAATAAGTGCCGCTCATTACGGTGCTAAAAGTGTGTTGGGTATAGATATATCTCAGGCTGCCATTGATGCCTGCAAGAAAAATGCTGAACTAAATGGTTTTGAAAGTATCTGTAAATTTGAGTGCGTAAATGCATTTGATGTGTTAAAAGAGTGGACCAAAGAAGGCAAGCAATGGGACGTTGTGATGCTTGACCCGCCATCTTTTACAAAGAATAGGAGTACAATAGATAAAGCAGTTGCAGGGTATAAAGAAATTAACTTGCGGGGGATGAAACTGGTAAAGCCAGGCGGTTTTTTAGTAACATCTAGCTGTACAAATTTGGTGCAGCCCGAGCTGTTTTTAGACATCATCCAAATGGCGGCAAAAGATGCCAAACGAAAAATACGGCAAGTGGTTTTTAACGCACAAAGTGCCGACCACCCAATTATACGCGGACAAGAAAATACGCATTATTTAAAGTTTTTGATTGTACAGGTTTTGTAAAATGTCAAAGGGATATGTAGCACTAACGGCTATGTCTTATTCAATTGAACTTTTTGCATTTTTTTATTTTTTTTGAAATAAAATATTCGGTACATCAACACCAGTAAGCATTTGAAGTAATTGATTAACTGAGTAACATCTAACAAAAAAAATGATAATAGCCAACCTAATATACGATGTTGTTTTAAACGGCTGATGGAAGACGAGCGCATAGCAAAGTTTTTTATTGGCACGTTGATGAACGAAACAATTGAAGATGTGCAGGTTAAGCTACAGGAATATACTTACACCGACCAATTGGCGGGGCTTGCTGTTTACAGGGTAAATTTTATTGCAACCATTAAAACGGCCACTGGTGAATTTAGGAAAGTAATTATTGAAATACAAAAGGCTAAAAATTCGATAGACTTGATGCGTTTTCGCAATTATTTGGCAGAACAATATAAAAAGAAAGATGAGGTTGACACGCAAAATGGCAAGAAAAAAGTTGCCTTGCCGATAGTTACCATTTACTTATTGTGTTTTTCATTAACCGAAATTGAAACTTCCGCAGTGCATGTAGAAAGGCAATATATAGATTTTATTACCGGGCTGGCAATTACTAAAAAAAGCGACTTTATTGAAAAACTTACACACGATTGTTTTATTGTTCAATTGCCCAGCATCGGCACTAAGTACCAAACGAGGCTCGATAAGCTTTTGAGTATTTTTGAACAGACTAATTTTATGGATGACAACCAGGTAATTAAGAAATATAACCACGAAATTGATGAGGCAGACGTTAAAAATATGACTGACATCTTGCACTATATCGGTACTGAACCCGAAGAAAAAAAGCGTATTGAAGATGAACAAGAAGCCTATAGAGTACTTGATAATGCTGTGATGGGAAAAACCGAGGAAATGTAGAGGGGAATCACGGAAATTAAAAAAAACATAGAAGAGAAAAATAAAGCTATAGAAGAGAAAGATAAAGCAATGAAAGAAATGATGGATTAACTGGAAGAAATGATGTATCAACTGGAAGAAATGAAACGCAAGTTCTATTAAACGTAAATAGGCCTATTTTACTACCTGGAATTTACCAGAATCTACAACAGCCCCATTTTTATTGGTAAGCCTAAAAATATAAACACCACGGTAAAAGTTATTAAGGCTAACATTAGTTAAAGCGTTTACCACATTAACTTCCATCACTTTTTTGCCCATAAAATTGTACAACTGCAAGGACAAAGATTTATCATAACCTTGAATAAATTCAAAGTTGATTGCCGCATTGGCAGGATTTGGGTAAAATTTTATCAGTTTTGCAGATACAGCACTGCTTGAAGCAGTTTTATTTTGAGCAAAAGAAGTAAAAGTTAATCCAAATAAATAAATTGGTATAATAAATAAATATTTCAGTTGTGTAAAATTAGTAATTTTTTTTAAAATCCTAGTTTTTTTGATTAACGAATTTATGCAAATATTAGTATGAAGGTATACGTATATGTACCAAAAAATGGACAATTTATAAAATTGCCTCACTTTTTGGTACATTTAAATTACTTAAGCTCGGCTAAAGTTTGTAGGATGGCCTCAAAATTTGGCTGTTCCCCAGCGTTTTCCAGCACTTCCGCATAGCGGATAAAACCTTCTTTATCAATAACAAAAGCAGCACGTTTGCTAACGCCTTTCATATCCAAAATCCAGTCTGCGTAAATAGCACCATACGCAGTAGAAACCTCTTTATTAAAATCGCTTAACAGAGGAAAATTAAATTGCTGGTCTGCCTTAAATTTTGCCAACGTAAAGACAGAATCCACCGAAATGCCAAATACCTGTGCATTGGCATCATTGTAGGTAACAATATTGTCACGCAGGCTGCAAAGTTCCGTAGTACAAACGCTTGTAAAAGCTTGTGGAAAAAATAGGAGCAGTACATTTTTACCCTTATAATCAGCAAGGCTTACTTTATTTTTTTCACTATCGTAAAGTGTAAATGTAGGGGCGGTCGCGCCAATTTCAATTGCCATTTTTTTTAGTTTAGGGTACAAATATAAGTTAAGGTATATTGGCTTCCTAAGGCAAATTCAGTATTTACATCTGCTATTAGTAACCAGTAAGTGATTTTCAATCTGCGTTTATCAGTTACAATCTGCTAAATTAGTTTTGCTATCTTTTTATATCTTAACTAGGTTTTTGTTTTTATTTAATAAAATCTTTGGTGGAATTGCTGCAATAATTTCTTCTTTTAGTACATCTACCAATTTCTTTTTTATATAATCACGATGTGTAACCAGGCTTACTTCGCGTACGGGTACCGGTGCTTTAAAATGCCTAACCATGTTCAGTTGCTTTACTGTAAAATCAAGGGTAGCCATTTCTGGCAAAATAGTAACGCCATTATTCATCTCTACCATTTTACGTAATGTTTCAACGCTTCCGGCTTCGTATTCAAAATGGCTTTGGTGCTTGCTAAGTTTTTTTAATTCGCATAAGTTAATAATTTGAGATCGAAAACAATGCCCTTCTTCCAGCAGCCATAATTCCTTTAAATCAATATCGTCTGCCAACACATAAGTTTTTTTGTAAGCAGCATTTTTTCTGGAAACATATGCTATCAGCTCTTCGTAAAATAAAGGGTATTCTTTAATGCTGGTATCTTGCAAAGGCGTTACCAGCAAGCCTGCATCTATTTTGCCAGCCTTTAAACTTTCAATAATAATATCGGTGGTCATCTCTTTCACCTTTATATTTATGTCGGGGTATTTAGCCAGGAATGATTGTAAGAATAATGGCAGCAAGTATGGCGCCAGTGTAGGTATTATGCCAATGCGCAATTCTCCTTTTAGTATGCCTTGCTTATCAGTTATCAGTTGGTGCATCATTTTTACTTCATGCAAAATGATCCTGGCCTGCTGAATAATTTCTTCGCCAATTTCTGTTGGTATTACGGGTTGTTTGCTGCGGTCGAATAATTTACTGCCAAGTTCATCTTCCAACTTTTGTACCTGCATGCTTAGGGTTGGCTGCGTAACAAAACACTTATCTGCAGCGGTGGCAAAATGCCGGTAAGTATCTAATGCAATGATATATTCAAGCTGTGTAATGGTCATGTTGCAAAAATAGAGGTTATCTATATCATTGCCATAATTATCAAGTTTGTTTATAAATATTATGTATATTTTAATTATTTTTGAAGCACTATTAAAATATCAGGCTTGCTTTTAACAGAGCGCATTAAAGAAGTATTACAGTGGCGATGTTGTGTGGTTAGCGCCTTTTCTTAATTGCACCTTCGGGTTAAAAAACTATACAGCATTTAGTACTACTTCAAAAGTGCTGCCAACCCCATAATCGCTCTCTACAAGTATTTGGCCGCCCTGCGCTTCAATAAACTCTTTGCTTATGGCAAGCCCAAGCCCAGTGCCTTCTTTATGCGAACCTGGTATACGAAAATAGCGGTCAAAAATTTTGTCTTTGTATTGTGGCGCAATTCCCTGGCCGGTGTCTCTTACTATAAAATGTATTTTTTTATCTGTTAAATGGATGCTCGCAAAAATAGAAGCATTTTCATGCGAATAACGGATGGCATTTGATAAAAGGTTAGTCAGTACCCAAGCTGTTTTTTCGTTATCTGCTAAAACTTTAGTTTGCTGTTCTGGCACATCAATTTTTAGTTGTAAGCTTTTTTGTTCAGCCAAAGACCTATTAGCATTTATTGCGTAATTTAAAATTTCCTTTGCATCGCTTGCAACAATGCTTAATTGTATTTTGCCGCTATCTACCTGCGTAATGTTTAATAGTTCGCCAGTAATTTTTAAGAGGCGGTTGGTATCATCTTTTATGCTGTCTAAAAGTTGTTGCTGGTCTATATTTACCTCTCCGGTTTTTTTATTATCCAGTAACTGAAGGCTTAACTTTATTGAAGCAATTGGTGTTTTTAGTTCGTGTGAAACAGTAGCAAGAAAATTGGTTTTCGCTTCATTCAGTTCATGGTAAGGGGTTATGTTGCGCAGTACTATTACTTTGCCAATAATTTCATTATTAGCAATTACATTAATACTCTCTTTATTAAAAAAACTTTCCTTTTCATCTGCATAAATTTTCAATTCTTTATTCGAATCTTCTTGGAGCAGGGTACGCATCAAATCGTTGTGCAAAGCTACGTCGGCAGCATATTTGCCTACAATCTCACTTTCTTTTAACCCTAATATTTTTTGGGATACAGCATTTACAAATAAAATATGTTTCTTTTCATCCAAGCCAATAATGCCATCTTTCATTTGGTTGATGATGGTTTCTATGCGGCTTTTTTCAAACTTTATTTTTGCAAGGTTGCTGTGTTCATATTCATCCAATTTTTCTGCCATGCTATTGAAGGCATTTGCCAGGTCGCCAAACTCATCTTTTTGTTCCAGATAAATTCGCTGCTTATAATTTTTATTGGCAATTTCCCTGATGCCTTCTGAGAGTTTAGTTACCGGCCCTGATATTATTGCCGGGAAATTATAAATGAAGGTGAGGCTTACAATAATGAGCAAGGTAAAAATAATGGTTAACCAAAACTTAGCATCAATGCTTGTTTTTTGTGCAATTTCATTTTTTCTTAGGATGGCATTTTGATTAAGGTCGGTTATACGCTGTAACGATTGGCGCAACTGCGGGTAGTTGGAAGAGTCTGATGGGTTGATTGTAAGTTCTGTAAAATCTTTCCTGAGCTGTTGCGTGCTTTCTTTTTCGCCAGGTTCAGTTATATTAGCTTCTTGTTTTTTTAAGTTATTATCAAATATGGCAACCGCTTCTTTTTTGCCGGGAATATCTTCCAGTGCTTTTAGCATATCGTTGCAATATACCAACGATTCCTGGTTGTTCATCAACACGTTGGCAGCATCGGAGCTTAACTTGCTGATGTAATAAAAACCCAGCGAACCGAATGCCACTATTATAGCAAAAAGAAAAGATAGGCCCAGGGATAATTTTGTTTTAAGTTTCATGTCAGGATAAAATTACAATGTCAATATCAGATTCAGATAATTTATTTAGCAGTTGGTTAAACACGGCCGTGCTGATGATTACGTTTAGCAAATTAAGGTGCGGCTTGCCAATGCAGATGGTGGTTATATTTTGTGCCAGGCTTGCTTCAAATATTCCTTTAGCAATATTTTTATTTTTTATTTTGATAATTTCTGCACCCAATTCTGTTGCTAATTTAAAATTATTTATAAGATGCCTTTGCGCTGCTAAACCAATATTATCGCCACTTTCCTTTGGGGTTTGTACATACAAAACGTACCATTTACTGTTGTAATAAGAAGAAAGCCTTGCAGATTTTCGAATAACTTTTTTTGCTATTTCATGGTTGCTGCTGATGCAGGCTAAAAAGCGTTCTGTTTTAAGATGCAAATTTCTTGGCAGCTCAATTTCAATTTTCCTTTCTACCTGGCTGGCTACTTCTTTTAATGCCAGTTCCCTCAATTGTAAGATGCGTTCGCTTTGAAAAAAGTTTTTTAATGACACTTCTATTTTATCGGGCGAGTAAATTTTGCCTTCTTTTAACCTTGTGATAAGTTCATCGGCGGTAAGGTCTATGTTTACAACTTCGTCTGCTTGTTGCAAAACGCTGTCGGGTATGCGCTCTGCAACATCTACTCCGGTTATGCTTTTTATGTTACCATGCAGGCTTTCTATGTGCTGGATGTTTACGGCACTTATTACGTTGATGCCGGCATCTAAAATGTCCATCACATCCTGCCAGCGTTTTTCATTTTTGCTTCCTTCTATATTGCTGTGCGCCAGTTCATCTACAATCACTATTTCCGGATGCAGGTTTATTACTGCCTGCACATCAAACTCTTCCAGTTCTTTTCCCTTGTAAAATAATTTGCGCCTTGGTATTACAGGCAAGCCTTCTAACAAAGCATGGGTTTCTTTTCTGTTATGGGTTTCTATGTAACCAATTTTTATATCAACACCATTACGGAGCAGGGTTTGCGCTTCTTGCAGCATGCGGTAGGTTTTACCTACGCCTGCGCTCATGCCCATGTATATCTTAAACTTTCCCCGCCTGCTTTTGCGGATGAGGTCTAAAAAATGTTCGGCGTTTTTTTCTTGTTCCGGCATGGTAATTTTTGCATGTAGTGGTGAGAAATTCACAAATACTCCTTTTAAATAAACGTAAGCCTGCTTGCTA
>JANXVN010000292.1 GCA_025351645.1 Ferruginibacter sp. | reverse complement strand
GGCGGCAGTAGCAGCATTGCCGCTAAATTTGGCATGGGGCTGGTTATAGCCAGGTTTATTAACGGCCAGGCAGGCCCGGAAGTTGTAGAAACCTACCGCCGCCAATTTACCCCTTCAGAACAATTTCCAGCACCACATGCCATGCTCGCTATTTCGGTATTGTGTGCCGAAACAGAAGAAGAAGCCGGGAAAATGCGTAAGCTGATGGACTATCGTTTACTGCAATTTGAAAAAGGCAATTTTGAAAAACCAGGCGGTTACGAAACCGTTAAAGACTATATTTTTTCAAAAGAAGAATTACAAAAAATTAAGTACAACAGTGGCAGGATAGTTTCAGGCACGCCAATACAAGTAAAGGAACAATTAAAGCAATTAGCAGATGAATTTGGTATTGATGAAATTATTGCAGCAACTATGGCTGGTACCGTTGAAGAAAGAAAACATTCTTTTGAATTATTGGCAGAAGTGTTTGACCTGCATGTGCCGGTGGCTGCTGAAAGCTTGGTTTAAATTACATTTAAATAGCAATAACAGAAAATGCCTTGCTCATTTATAATGCTTTTCTCTTTTGGTTGATGATTAAAATTTAATTAGTGAAACAACTTTTCTGTATGCCCTGGCTCAATAGCTGCCTTTGTATAATTTCTAAAATATTCATCTGCAGAAAGTACCCCGCTTCCCTTTACAGCAAACACTATCAGCAGTACCAACACAATCATAGAAAGCAGTAGTTCAGTATTGGAAAGGCTCATACCTGCCTTGCTGTTTACAAAAGCGATAGCGCCAATAATAATAGGTATTTGTATAACACACATCCATCGGGTAAACAGGCCTACCAAAATAAAAAAGCCACCCAATAAATTTATATAAGTGATGATGAATGCTACTATCTGGCTATTATCGCTTAACAAATGAAAGCTGCCTCCTTTTAGCATTGTCTCCACAGTAACAGAATTTCGAAAAAAAGTAAACCCTTTCCATAAAATAATAAATCCTAAAATTATCCTTAATAAAGTAAGCCATTTAGGTTGGCTGATAAAAGGGTTTTGTTGAAGCGGGGTAACTTTTTCCATGACTGATAATTTTAATTGTAATACAATAAATAATTAGCAAAATGCCGTTACGCAATAATGAAATAGTCTATGTAAGATAACCTTCTTTTAGTACAAACAGAAAGGTTGTTAATTAGCATGATAAATTTCCCGGATATAAGTGAGCTGCTAGCTGCCTCAAATAATTTTTCGGCTCATTTTTGGCTAATCACTCCACAACAGATTTTAAGTTTTGTTCATCAAATTTTTACTATCTGTAAAATGCTAAATAGAAGCAACTTGAATTAAAAGAGAAAATATAAATCTACCAGGATATCAATTATTATTTTGCTGCTTTGATTGTTCACACAAAAAACATTCATAAATTGAAATGATTTTAGAAAATCTTAATAAAGATGGAAATATTACATGTCAGCGCCGAATGTTATCCAGTAGCAAAAGCAGGTGGTTTAGGTGATGTAGTGGGGGCTTTGCCAAAATACCAGAACCAGTTCGGCCATCTTGCCAAAGTGGTAATGCCCATGTACCAAACCAAATTTTTATATGAGAATAATTTTGATACCACACACAAAGGCTCTTTTTGGATGGGGCCGCGTTTTTTTGATTATACCATCATTAAAGAAACTACCAACAAACTTGGGTTTGATCTTTATTTAGTTGACATCAATGGGCTATTAGATAGAGAGCAGGTATATGGTTATGATGATGATTCAGAAAGGTTCACCGCTTTTCAGATTGCTGTGGTTGATTGGCTTAGCAAATGGAACCATCAACCGGATATAGTTCATGTACACGACCACCAGGCCGGGCTTATCCCTTTTATGATGCAGCATTGTTACGCTTACCAGCACCTTGCAGCTATACCCACAGTGCTTACCATACACAACGCCCAATACCAGGGATGGATGAGCTGGGATAAATCTAATTACCTGCCAAGCTTTAATAGCTGGGAGTGGGGCAAACTTGATTGGCAGAATAACATCAACCCATTAGCCAGCGCTGTTAAATGTGCTTTACAGGTAACAACGGTAAGCATGAGTTACCTGGAAGAAATGCGTGAAAATGCCAACGGGCTGGAAAATTTATTTGAATACGAAAAAGGCAAATGCACTGGTATTTTAAATGGCATTGACGATGCAGTTTGGGACCCCGCTGTAGATACTTACATTTCCCCAAACTTTAGCGTTGCTAATTTAGCCGATGGCAAGCTGCAAAGCAAAAAAGTACTTTGCAGCCTTTTCAATTTAGATATTTATAAACCGCTAATTGTTTTTATTGGCAGGCTGGTGCACGAAAAAGCAGCCGATTTGTTGCCACAGGTTATATACGATGCTGTATACCACATGCAAGGCCGCATGAATTTTTTAATACTTGGCAGCGGCGACCCCTCAGTAGAATATGCGCTTGAAAATATGAAGCAACCACTTGCTGGCTTTTACAATTCCAAGATAGGCTATAACGAAAAGCTTAGCCACCAGATGTATGCCGGCGCAGATTTTTTATTGATGCCAAGTAGGGTAGAGCCTTGCGGGCTTAACCAAATGTACGCCATGCGCTATGGTACTATACCCATTGTGCGTAATACTGGCGGGCTGCGGGATACCGTTGTTGATTATGGTGACCCCAATGGTTATGGCATACTTTTTAACGATGCTACCGTAGGCGATATTACTTATTCCATACATCGGGCGTTGGAATTATACAAACAAACAAAGCGGTTGCAAAAGATACGGTCTGCTATTATGCAGATTGATAACAGTTGGGAGAAAAGCGCTGAGGCATATATCAGCTTGTACAGTAGTTTACAATAATTTTTATTCATTTTTTTATATCTTTAAAATGCATTGCTTTTATATTTTTAAACTAAATAACCCCGCCATATATGGATAGTAAATCAGTAATATCGATAGTACTTGGAGGTGGAGCAGGATCAAGGCTGTATCCGCTAACCGCCAGCAGAAGTAAACCAGCAGTGCCCATTGCAGGCAAGTACCGTTTGGTTGATATACCTATTTCCAATTGCATCAATTCGGGCATAAACCGTATTTTGGTGCTTACGCAGTTTAACTCTGCTTCGCTTAACAAGCATATTAAAAACACTTATCAGTTTAGCATGTTTAGCAAAGGTTTTGTTGATATACTGGCGGCAGAACAAACACCTGATAACAATGCGTGGTTCCAGGGCACTGCAGATGCGGTGAGGCAATCTTTAAGGCATATAGTTGCGTACGAATTTGATTACGTGCTGATACTAAGTGGCGATCAGTTGTACCAAATGGATTTTGAAGAAATGATTGACAACCATAAAAACAGCGGTGCGGATATTTCTATTGCGACTATACCCGTAAACGGTAGGGAAGCGCCAGAGTTTGGTATCCTTAAAAGTGATGAAGAAAATATCATTACCAGCTTTATAGAAAAACCCTCTGTAGACGTTTTGCCAGGCTGGGTAAGCGATACTGGTGACGAAATGAAAAACCAGGGGCGTATCTATTTAGCATCCATGGGTATTTATGTTTTTAACAGGAAGCTTTTATTCGATTTGCTGGAAACTGATAAATCCGATGCTACTGATTTTGGCAAAGAGATTATACCAAATTCAATCGTTACACATAAAGTAATCAGTTACCAATACGATGGCTACTGGACGGATATAGGGAATATCTATTCATTCTTTGAGGCCAATCTTTCCCTCACCTTAGACCTTCCTCCTTTTAATTTATTTGATAACCAGAAGGTGGTTTACAGCCGTGCAAGGATGTTGCCCCCTGCTAAAATAAGTGGCACTACCCTGGAAAAAACTATCATTGCCGAAGGGTCTATAATAAATGCAAGCCGCATGGAAAATAGCGTAATAGGCGTTAGGAGCCGTATTGGGCACGGCTCTACCATTGTAAGCTGTTACATAATGGGCAACGATTACTACGAAACAATTAATGAAATAGCTGCTAATAAAGAAAAACATATACCACAATTAGGCATCGGCGACAGGTGTTATATCAAGAACACCATCGTTGATAAAAATTGCCGTATAGGCAATGATGTACGCATTAACGGAGGCAACCATCTTGCAGATGCCGACCATGCGCTTTACACCGTTAAGAATGGTATCGTTGTTTTAAAAAAAGGTGCCATACTCAGCGACGGATATGTTATTTGAGCTGCATAAAATAGTTCAACATCCTGACTGACAGGATGTTTTTTTTCTTTTAATTTACAATGTGTATTTTGTACACAAATAAATAAAACGATTGCTATGCCCGAATTATTTACAGCTCAAAAACCATTGCTAACCCTCCGGCAAATCATTAATATGAGTGTTGGTTTTTTAGGTATCCAGTTTGGCTTCGGTTTACAAAATGCCAATGTGAGCAGGATATTTCAATCGCTTGGCGCCGATATAGATTCCATACCCATTTTATGGATAGCCGCCCCAATTACAGGTTTAATAATGCAACCGGTAATTGGGTATATAAGTGATAAGACCTGGAGCCCCAGGTGGGGAAGGAGAAGGCCATTTTTTTTAATAGGGGCTGTATTGGCCTCGCTTGCTTTAATATTTTTTCCCAATGTTTATGCCCTATGGATGGCTGCCATTATGTTGTGGCTGTTGGATGCGTCTATCAATATTTCGATGGAACCTTTCCGTGCTTTTGTAGGCGATATGCTGCCAGATGAACAACGTACCCAAGGTTATGCGATGCAAAGTTTTTTTATAGGTATCGGTGCCGTAGTATCATCTGTACTGCCCTATTTGTTAACCAAATGCGGTGTAGCAAATGAAGCCGCACAGGGCATAGTGCCAGACTCGGTAAAGATTGCATTTTACATTGGTGCCGTGGTATTTTTGGCATCGGTTGCCTACACGGTTTTTACAACAAAAGAATATTCGCCGGCAGAACTTAAAAGTTTCGGCACAATTGAAGAACAGCAGGTGGATTATTCTATTATAGCAACTCCTGTAAAATCATTTTATAATAAAGGCATTGTATGGCTAATTTTTGGCGCAGTATTTACGTTGTTGCTTTATTATTATAACGCCACCCATTTTGAACTGCCATTAGAAAAAGAATTGTATGTGCTTACACTGGGCATTGCAAGTTTTGGTTTGGTGCAATTGATAGCAGGGTACTTATTAACCAATAATAAAAAAACTGGCTTAGTTGAAGTTGTGAATGATTTATACCAGATGCCCGATACCATGAAGCAATTGGCAGTAGTACAATTCTTTACCTGGTTCGCATTGTTTTCCATGTGGATATATGCCACCACAGCGCTGGCACAAAACATAGCACATACAACAGATACCACTTCCAAAGGATATAATGAAATAGGAAATTGGGTGGGCGTACTCTTTGGTTTTTATAATGGTTTTTCTGCATTGTTCGCTTTTTTATTGCCTGTTATCGCAAAAAAAACCAATCGCCCCACTACGCATTTAATTTGCCTGGTAGCAGGTGGCGTAGGCTTAATTTCTTTTTATTTTTTTAAAGATAAAAATCTGCTGATACTAAGCATGGCAGGTGTTGGGCTGGCATGGTCAAGTATTTTATCAATGCCTTACTCAATGCTCACAACATCGCTGCCAAGCAATAAGATGGGTGTTTACATGGGTATTTTTAATTTCTTTATTGTTATCCCTCAAATATTGGCCGCTACTTTACTGGGCTTTTTTACCAAGCATATTTTTCATGGCAATGCCATCTACACTATCGTGCTTGGTGGCTGTATGATGATACTGGCTGCCCTCTTAACCCTTAGGATAAAAATTAAATAAATAACTATGAGAAGAGTTTTTGTAATGTGCCTTTTGATTGGTAGTACGGCTTTATCGTACGCACAACAAACCAAATACCAATGTTACCCAACCAACTGGTTTACGGGCATGAAGTGGAATAAGCTGCAGGTTATGGTGCATGGCGAACATATTGCCGATAGCATCCCCATGATAAAGATGGGCCCTGGTGGCGTAAAATTGGCAACCGGCGTAAGCCTTGTCAAGATAAACAGGGTAGAAAACCCTAACTATGTTTTTCTTGATTTGGTGATAGATGCATCTGCAAAACCAGGCAAGTTTAAATTCCCTTTTTTAAAGACGATTGGCTTGCAATATGAGTTAAAAGCACGCCGCGAAGGCAAAGGAAGAAGCTATGCGCAAGGCGTAAACTCCAGCGATTTTATGTACCTGATATTGCCCGACCGTTTTAGCAACGGCGACCCATCCAACGATAAAGTACCTGGCATGCGTGACCAAAGCCTAAACAGGGATACCGTTTTTAACCGCCATGGGGGCGACTTACAAGGCATTACCAACCACCTGCAATATTTGCAGGAACTTGGTGTTACAACTTTATGGTTAAACCCTGTACTGGAAAATGATATGCCAGACCGTACAGAACATGGCTACGCTTTTACCGACCATTATAAAATAGACCCTCGGCTGGGCGGAGAAAAATCTTACCAGCAATTAATTGATTCCGTACATGCAAGGGGCATGAAAATTATACAGGATGCAGTATATAACCACGTAGGCATTTATCACTTTACAATACAGGATATGCCTATGAAGGACTGGGTGCACCAATGGCCTGTTTATACCAATAGTAATTATAAAGACCAAACAGTTTTTGACCCTTATGCAGCCGCCATCGATAAAAAGAAAATGACCGATGGTTGGTTCACCAAACAAATGCCCGACCTTAATCAAAGCAATGAATACGTTGCCAACTTTTTAATACAGCATGCAGTTTGGACGGTAGAAGCATTTGGCATAGATGGCTGGCGCATTGATACCTACGGCTATAACGACCTGCCGTTTATGAACCGTTGCAATAAGGCATTGATGGACGACTTTCCACAGATAACAATGTTTGGTGAAACATGGGTGCATGGCGTGCCTAACCAAAGTTATTTTGCGCAAAATAATTATACTATCCCCTTTAAAAGCAACCTGCAGGCTACTACCGATTTTCAAACTCTATGGGGCATACAAGATGCTATGACAAAGGATTTCGGCTGGTCGGATGGCGTTAATAATTTATACACCACACTGGCACAGGATTTTGTTTATAAAGACCCGATGCGCAATGTGATTTTTCTGGATAACCACGACATGACAAGGTTCTACTCTTTTGTTGGTGAAGATATGGACAAGTACAAATCATCTTTATGCTGGCTGTTTACCTGCCGTGGCATACCAGAGATATATTACGGGGATGAGCTGGCAACAACCGGCACCACATCACCTAATGATGGCTACGTAAGGCTTGATTTTCCAGGAGGTTTCCCAGGCGATAAACTAAATAAATTTGAGCTAAGCGGCCGCACTGTAAAAGACCATGAGATATGGCGGCATGTGCATGCACTAGCTAATTTTAGAAAAAACTCATCTGCCATCGGTTACGGCAAAATGATGCAATACGTGCCGGAAGATGGCGTGTATGTTTACTTTAGGTACGATGATAAACAAACTATAATGGTGGTGATGAATACGTCTAAGAGCGATAAGGTAATTTCTTTTGGCAAGTATGCAGAGCGCACAACGGGCTTTGCTTCTGCGACAGATATCATTACAAAAAATAAGACAGATTTAAAAGATCTTACGTTGGGTTCTTATAAAACGGTGGTGATGGAGTTAGGAAAATAAATTTATTGATATAAATAATGCACAAAGAATCAGCAGTTTTCCACTGTTGTAACTTTGTGCCATTTCATGTATTTTTTTAGGGTTTCTTTTTTGATGAAAGATAGATGTCACGACAATAATTTTTTCAGTTTCGTCAACAAAATAAATAATATAAAACGGATATTTTTTTAACGATGTTTCTCTATAAAATTCAAAGCTATTGCGGTACCGAAAAGGGTCCTTGCAAAATGTCACTTATCTTCTCTTTTACCGCTAGCACAAAATTTTCTGAAGTAATGTTACTGCGCACATTATACCATTTTACTGTATCTATAAATTCAATCAACGCAGCTGGTGAATATATGGCAGCGTACTTCATTAACCTTTTTGTATGATTTTCTCTATTCTTGCGTTTGCTTCTTCAGCGGTAATCATTTTAGCCCCATTTTTGTAATAATCATATCGCTTATTCAATTCTTCTTTAAACTCATCTGTATATTCAATTCCGGCTTGCTCAATCTCCTCTTCAAAAAGAGCATACATTGCCTTAACTTTTTTATCACCCACTATCTCAAGATAATTATGAAGCTTTTGCCGTATCCTAACTGTACTCATAATTTTCTCTATTTTATTTGAAAAGGGTGTTTATCATACATCTATAACTATTCTTACCAATTCTATTATTTACGGCATCCATATTATCACAACAATAAATTCCAATACATCTGTTCTTTCCATTTTTTGTTATCTTCATTATCCTCATCGCCATCGTTTTGCCATCTTTTGGCAAGTATGTCTTTCAGTTCTTTAGGTGTATAATATTTTTTAGCAGCGGTGGGTTTAATCATGTCCGTCTTTACATCGGTCACCATTAACTTGGTTGCTAATATCGACATATATAAACGTGGTATCGTAACGCCTAATACCATGCCTGGAAGGCCATGTATTGTACAAGGCCCGCCACTAATGGTAATTTCATCTGTATAAAAAGCAAAAACATACACGCTGTCCATTATTTTACCAACCGCTTTGCGGCAGTTAAAGCCAGCTATAATGCGGCTTTCGTTAGAGAGTTTCCATTGTATATCTTTAATGCTGTCTTTTAAATTAAACGGCGAATTCCAAATGCTTTTCTGTACATAGCTGGTGCCGGTATTAAAGTCTGTGTACCACTCATTCTCATCATCGCCGTTAGTAAAAAACTCCGGTATTTTTGCTTTCTTTTCATCGTAACGGGTAAACTTATAAATGCTTTTGTTATCAGCAAAAATGTAATTGAAGTAAGCCGTTTTAAAAGTAGGCATGCTTTCTTTTAACTCATTGAGGTAACTAAAATCGGGCATTGTTTTTTTTATGTTTGTTATCACTTCAAACTCAATAGTGCCTTTGTTTATAAACTGCTGTGCATTGGTTTGTAAGGCCGCTAATATGATGGCTATTAAATTAAAGATTTTATATTTCATGGTCGTTAATTTTTTTATTATTACTATTTTGCTGCTGCGGAAGTTTTGTTCTTAAAATCCCAGGTAAAGCCTACCAGCCAGTATTGGCGCAGCCTTTCGTTGGTTGTGCTGGATAAAGTATTGCTATAAAAGCTTCTGGTAATGTTAGTATTTTGGTTCAGTATATCCTTAATAGCAAGGTATGCTGTAAACTCGTTTTTCTTAAAGGTGCGCTGTAGTCTCGCATTCCAAAGCTGGTTGCTTAAGTTGTCTTGAAACTGCACAGTTTTTTGACGCACGTAATAACTAATATCACTTTTGATGGCCCAAACTTTTTGTATGTACACCGTGCCATCAAAAGTAAGTTCGTTAGTATTGTATTTTATTACCTGATTAAACTGTTGAGTGCTATTGCTGTTATAAGTGAAAGTATTTGAGAAATTAAAATCATACTTTTTTTCTTTCGATTTAGACAGATAGATGCTCATCCCTGCGCTCAGGTTTTTAGACACATTGTTTTCTCCATTAATTATTTCTGTGCTATGGCTGTAATCTCCCTTAGGGCCACCGCCTATACGTAGGTCAAGTTTTTTTATTTTAAAATTAATGCCGCTATAAAAATTAAAGCTAAAGTTGCCATTGGTATTTATCGGCTGGCTGATAGTTTTACCTGTTGTTGCATTAATGGTACGGCTATCTGTAATAGCGTTGCTGGTTTGTGTAAAATTTAAGCCTTCATACATGCTCGACTCTTTTATAAAATTATAACTCTGATGGCTTAAATAAAAATTGTTGCTGAAAGAGGGCTTTAACAATGGGTTACCTAAATATTGGTTAAAATAATCATCATTATTCCTCAATAATTGTAATTGGCCTATTTGCGGCTGCCTAGTATTTCCATCATACCCTATCCTTATGTTGTGCCCACTTTTGTAATCATAATTTAGGTTAGCACTGGGGAAAAAGTTGGTATAGTTACGAACGTAGCCCTTATTGAATGTGCGGTCCATTAAATCGAAACGAGTAAACCCAATACCGGAACCAAAGCTGTATTTTAATTTTTTGCTGTTGTAGCTTATCTTAAAGCCAGGCTTGTTGGTGGTAATTTTCTGGTCAAATAAATTGGTAAGCGAGTCAACCATTTCATCATACTTATCTGAAATAGGAGAGTAGGAATGTACAGTCTGGTTATTCTTTCCGTTATTAAGGATTAGTTCATAATTTACTTCCAAAGAAAATGTTTTACTTAACGGCTCCGTGTAAATCATTTTGCTCACAATGCGGTGCGTCTGTTTATCATAATCTTTTTGACGGTCATACTTTTGGCTGGTAATAACTATACCATGTTGATATATTTCGTTGTCAGATTTTAAAAAAGTTGTGCCCGTAGTATTCAAGGAGTACCAATCTAGATTAACAGAAAATGTGCGCCTCAACTTTTTAAACTTGTGCTTAAACAACACATCCACATTAAACAATTGTTTATCCGCATCGGTTGTGGTCTGGTTGTCGCTGGTATTGTTTAAAGAATCTTGCCCGCTGGTATTTCTTGATGTGCGGTACGATTGGCTTTGAGTATTGTATATGCTTGTCTTGGCAGTGATCTTTAAAATATTGAAAGAGTCAATCTTAATATCATACACCGCATTTAGCTTAAACGTTTTTTTATTAACATGGATGTTTTCCACGGCGTTGTTATTAAGCAGCGTATCCTTAACCTGTGTTTGTGTAAACGATTTTATAGTGTTGGTATAATCCTGGTAATTGTATTTCGGAGATAAGGAAAGCGACCGTTTATCATTCCATTTATTGCTGTATTGAAGCCCAAGGTTATTATTTTTAAAAAGTCCGTTTTGCGTATCTACGTAAGGCTCGTCGTCATTACTGCCGCCTGTCCAGTTAAAATTTACATTGCCATCATCATCGGCGGTTAACGAAAAGTTTTCATCGCCGCTACCATATTTGTCCTGGTCGTTCCAGCCCAGGCCATCCTGGCCGGTATTGCCATTTAAAAAATACCCGGCAATCTTTCTTTTTCCTTTAAATGAATTGAGGAGGATGTTGTTATTATAGCGGTCATTAATATTTTTCTTTGGGCCACCACTCAAGTCTATCTTACCAAAATATCCATGCTTCCGGTCATCCTTTAATTTAAGGTTGATTGTCTTTTTGGCTTTGCCATCATCAATACCCGTAAACTCAGCCTGGTCGCTCTTCTTATCATATACCTGTACTTCTTTTACTGCATCTGCCCGTAAGTTTTTCACCGCCATGCCGGGGTCATCTCCAAAAAATTCTTCTCCATCTACTAATACCTTTTCTACGGTTTCACCCATGGCTTTTATCTTGCCATCTTTATCTACTTGTATGCCCGGCAGCTTTTTTAAAAGTTCTTCCACATTGGCGTTGGCGCTTACTTTAAAACTATCAGCAGTATAAATAGTGGTGTCGCCTTTTATCCGCATTGCCGCAGTGCTTTTTACAATCAGCTCTTGCAATAATTTACTTTTGGGGATGATGGATACACTTTTTAAATTAAGCCCATCCACAGGTACAGTTATGTCGTACAGTAAATCAGCATAAACAGGGTGCGTTACCATTAGGATATATTTTCCCGGAACAATGTTTTTTAATTCAAATTTGCCATCTTTATCACTGCGTACAAATTTAAATAAGGTAGAATCTACAGGCTTTAAAAGAGCAATTACCACATTGCTCACCTCTTTTTTATTTGTAGTGTCAGAAATAGTACCAGTAATGGTTTGCGCCGAAGAAAAATAACTAAATAGCAAGAGAAAAACACAAAGAAGGGATACTTTGTTAAGCTGTAACATAAAGGGGTTGGTTATTGGTTAAAAGGGAAATACTTATTAAAATCACTTAAATATATTCATATTCATCTTTAGTATCCTTAAATTTACGTTAAGCAAATCTTAAACTTTATCAGCCTGTATAAAAATCTATTACATCAATGGTTAAATTATATCACCAATGGTAAAATTGCATGTATATGAACATAAATAAAACAGTATCAGCCAATAAAAAATATGAAGAAGTACATTTTGTAAATAGCACTAAAGCCGTTTGGAACTACTCTTTATTTACAGAAACAGATATCAATAATTACCAGCAAGGCACGCTGTATAATGGGTACGAATTGTTTGGCAACCACGCCGTAGATGTTCTGGATACACCAGGTTATTATTTTGCGGTATGGGCGCCCAATGCTACGGAGGTATCTGTTGTAGGGCATTTTAATAACTGGCAAAAAAGCGAGTATGTGCTTTTTGTACGGTTAGATAAATCCGGTATCTGGGAAGGCTTTATCCCCAACTTTAAAAAAGGCGAAGCTTATAAATACCATATAAAAGGCTACAAAGGTGCGGCAATTGATAAGGGTGACCCCTACGCCAACTTTTGGGAAAAACGCCCGGAGACTGCGTCTATAACATGGAACATGCAGTACAGTTGGGCAGATGATGGATGGATGCAAAGCAGGAAAAAGCACAATAGCCTAACCAGTGCCTGGAGCGTGTACGAAATGCATTTGGCAAGCTGGATGCGCCCCGATAAAAACGACGAAGAAACGTATAATACTTACCAGCAAATAACTGAGCGTTTAGTGCCTTACGTTAGCGACATGGGCTTTACGCATGTAGAGCTTATGCCGGTAATGGAACATCCATTCGATGGCAGCTGGGGCTACCAGGGTACGGGCTTTTTTGCGCCTACAAGCCGCTTTGGCGCACCAGAAGATTTTATGGCCATGGTGGATGCTTTTCACCATGCAGGCATAGGCGTTATTTTAGATTGGGTGCCTTCTCACTTTCCTTATGATGCGCACGGGCTGTTTATGTTTGATGGCACGCACACGTATGAATATGCGGATATGCGCAAGGGCTTTCACCCCGATTGGAACAGTTATATTTTTAATTATAAAAGAGGCGAAGTAAAATCTTTCCTTATCAGCAGCGCCCGTTTTTGGTTCGATAAATTTCATATCGATGGCATTAGGGTGGATGCTGTGAGCTCTATCTTGCAACTTGATTATAGCCGTAAAGAAGGAGAGTGGGAGCCCAACGAATTTGGTGGCAACGGCAATATAGAAGCCATCGCTTTTGTAAAAGATTTAAACGAAACTATTTACCGCGATTTTCCTGATGTGCAGATGATGGCAGAAGAATCTACCGACTGGCCAAAGGTTAGCCGCCCTACATTTGCCGATGGGCTTGGCTTTGGCATGAAATGGATGATGGGCTGGATGCACGATACACTGGATTATTTTAAGATGGACCCTTACTTTCGCCAGTTTCACCAGGATAAGTTCACTTTTAGCATGGCGTACTTTTATGATGAAAATTTTATGCTTCCCCTTAGCCACGATGAAATTGTACATGGCAAAAGCCCGATGATAAATAAAATGCCCGGCGATGAATGGCAAAAGTTTGCCAACCTGCGTTTAATGTACACCTACATGTTTACGCACCCCGGCGCCAAGCTGTTATTTATGGGCAACGAATTTGCGCAAACAACAGAATGGAATTATAAAAGTGAGCTAGATTGGGGGCTGCTTCAGTTTGACCCACACAAAAAAATGCAGCAATGTGTAAAGGCGCTTAACCATTTATATAGTGCCCAGCCAGCATTGCACCAACTGCAATTTGATACCCTTGGCTTTGAATGGATAGACCTAAACCATCGGCAAGAAGGTGTTATTGTATTTAAAAGAAAAGGAAATAATAAAACAGAAGATGTTTTGGTGGTATTGAATATGACCCCCGTTGTACGCAGGGATTGGAAGCTGCGTGTATCAGGAAAAGCAGCGTGGAAAGAGATATTCAATAGCGACAAAGTCGATTTTTGGGGTACCGGCGATGTTTATAACCCGGCTGTTAAAACAAAACTAGTTGATAAAGAAAATGATATCTTTGAAATAAATATTCACTTGCCTGCGTTAGCTGGTGTAGTTTTTTGCTAATAGGGAAATAATATTTGACAATAACTTACTATGAAAAATTTATCCGTATTACTCGTTTTTATTGCTCTTGCTTCTGCAGTTATGGGTCAAAATGCCGACAGTGCAAAGGCTTATTTTCAAAAAGGCATGGCTGAAAAAGATGCGAAGCATTTTTTGGTTGCCGCCAAATATTTTGACAAAGCGATTGACTTTGACCCTAAATATAAAGAAGCCTATGAACAAGATGGCTATGTAAATTTAGAGATGCGCAAAACTGATGTGGCTAAAGGGCATTTTACAAAATTATATCAGTTGGAACCAACAAATAAAACTGCCATAAAGGAACTGATGCAGTTGTATTTTGATTATAACCAATACCCCAAAGCCATCGAGTTTGCCAATAAATGTACCGGTTGCGAAAATGCAGAAAGAATAATTGCCATGAGCAGTTACAAAACGGAAGATTTTGCCACCGCCATTAAAGGGCTGGAAAATGTGATTGCAAAAAATCCAAAAGATGCAGAAGCAACTTACACCATTGGCCGTAGCAACCTTGATATGGAATTGTACACCAAGGCTGTTCCATACTACGTTAAAGCCATTGAATTAGATACTACAAGAAATGGCTGGATGTACGAATTGGGGCTTTTGTATTATACCCTTAACGATTTTAAAAAATCAAAAGTATATTTTGTGCGGGCGCAGCAAAGCGGCTACCCGGCAAGCAACGATTTTAATGAGAACCTTGGCTATGCTTACATTTACAGTGGCGAGTTTGAAAAAGGCGAAAAATTATTATTAGGTATCCTTGCCAAAAAACCTGGCAATAAAGATATTTTAAGGAATATAGCAGAAGCCTATTTTTCGCAAAAAATGTATGATAAATCGCTAGCTTATTGCCAACAATTATTAGAGGCAGACCCTAAGGATGGCAAGGCATTATACCAGGCCGGGCTATGTTTCCAAAAGAAAGGGCAAAAACAAAAAGGGCAGTCTATGTGCGATGATGCTATAAAATTAGACCCTTCGCTTGCTGGCTTAAAACAAAAAATGGATGGCGGGATGGGGTTGTGATAAATGGCTTTCTTCAAATAATTACAAGTTTATTGTAAGCATTATAAATTTAATTTTTATAACTTAAAAATCCCGGCAAGTCCGGGATTTTTTTATCTTGTACTGGTTTAAAAGTGCCTGGTGATTCTTCTTAAACTGCTTTTGTAAGTTTACTTTCAATCAATTAAGCTTTACTGCTAGCCTACAATGCTTCAAATTTTAATCTGCGAATCTGCGGCTAAATAATACCCCATAAAAAAATGGCAGCCTTAAAAAAGGCTGCCATTATACTTATTTTAATTCCACTCAATAATTCCTCAGCGTCAATTCAACCCTTCTATTTTTAGCACGGCCAACGGCAGTCTTGTTATCGGCTACTGGTTTTTCAATGCCATATCCTGTAGATAACAGCGCCGCTTCGGTTACTCCTTTGCTTACCAAATAAATCTTTACCGCCTGTGCCCTTTGTTGGGATAGCATCAGGTTTTTTTCTGGCTTGCCGGTGTTATCGGTGTAACCATCAATATCCATTTTTAACATAGGGTCGGCTTTAAGCAAGGTTGCCACGCCATCCAATGATTTATACGATTTTGGCAAAAGCTTTGTACTGCCTGTTGCAAAGAAAATATTCTTCGCAGCAAAGTTTATCTTATCCTTTACCGCCTTTTCAATTACAGGGCAGCCATAGTTGCTAGCGGGCCCAGCAATGGTTGGGCATTTATCTTCTTCATCATTTACGCCATCTCCATCGGTATCTGGTATTGGGCAGCCATTGTATTTTGCAACGCCTGCAACGGTTGGGCACTTGTCTGCTTCATCGTTTATGCCATCGCCATCCGTATCAGGTATGGGGCAGCCATTGTATTTTATTAAGCCTGCAACGGTAGGGCACTTGTCTGCTTCATCGTTTACGCCATCGCCATCGGTATCTGGTATCGGGCAGCCATTGTATTTTGCTAACCCGGCAACATCGGGGCATTTATCATTCGCATCTTTAATGCCGTCGCCATCCCTGTCAAGGTTTACCACCGCAACTGGTGCAATCACTTCCACCGGCTTATCTTTTTTTCTTTTTTGTAAGATGCCGATGCGTATGCCAATATGAATATCTGCTTGTTTGCTTTTAGCTATGGCAGTAAACAACGATCCTGACCCGATAAATAATGGCCCGCCACGCAAAGAGATGCCGGCATTAAAGTGCGTTAATTCATTGTAATTTATCGGAAAATAAACACCGAAAGCTTTACCCTCGTAGCGTGGTGTTACTGTTACGCTGTTATATTGGTTAGCGCTATACAAACTGCTTTTGCTAACCATATTAAACTGGCCACCAAGGCTTACAAAAAAGCCACGGTGCAAATGATAATCTATATCGGCCTGTATAACCGTTGGCAAGCTTGCATTGTAGCTGGGGTTTACAGCGTTGATAATGGGCGTAAAAAAAGCTGGGTTAGCATCTAATATACTTTTTATTTCAGCGCTGCTCTTGCCATCTAATTGTGATAAGTAAAACTTGTTTGTAGCACCTATGTGTACATTATAACCAGCACTGCTGTTAGCATTACTGGTATATTTTATTTTGCCTACATCTAGCAACGATAGCCCTACCTTAAACTTATATTTATTAATATCCCGGTTATAGTTATCATGGCCTGCATTTGCATAATCCGGGCGGTACTCGTACACTACGCCAATATCGCCACCAATGCCATTGTTGCCCTTGCCAAAAAGGTTATCAAAACTAAGGTTGTCTAACACTGCGCCGCTATTGCCAATTGCCGCTGTGCCGGTAGTATTTTTCAGGTAAGGATTTTGTAATATGGCATCTGCATCAATGGTTGCCTTAACTTGGTTTAGCTGCAAATAATTACTGCCTGCGCCAGATAAATATTTCAAGGTGATGCCTGCTTTAAGGTAGTTAGGCCCGCTGCTGGCAATTTCCCTGGCATAGCTTACGCCAATCTCTGCCCAGCCGTTGGTAATGATACGGCTGTTGCTGGTACTGCTGAAAGAATACGGATAATTGTTCTTATCGGTATTTATTACTGAGTTGATAAGATTGCCATCAAAATCTTTAAGGTTGGCTATAACCCTTGCCCGTGTGGTAATGGCCATGGCAGATTTTCTGGTAAGGTTAAACATGGCCGATGGGCCCAGCACTTCTACATTTACGTTGGCGTTGGTGTTGCCGTTGCCACCAAGGAACTTGTTTTTAAAATTATCCGATTTTGAAGTGGTGATGTCCTTTAATTTAAAAGATGCTTTGTCGTTGCCAATAAAGCCATTAAAAGAAAATAGATTGAAATCCCACCGGTAGCGGCTGTCTGCTATGCTTGCAGGGTTAAAAAATACGCCATTTACGCCCGTATAGTTACCACTTCGGTAGCCTGGAAAATTTTGCGCTTGTAAATTTTTTGGTGTTAAGGCAGCCATTAGTAACAGGCTTGCTAGTAGTTTTAGTTTCATAGTTAATTTTAAGTGACAATTATGACGCACAAATGTAAACAAGTTTGTTTCATAAATATTGCTTAGAGAAACAATTTTGATTTTAGGTTGGTTTTATGGCCAAACCGCACATGCCTGCTGATAGTAGTACAAGTATTTTAAGAAGTTTTTTGCAAAAATGCCCGTCTAAAACAAATCATTTGCTGGCATGGCGACACAACGATTAGTAACATCATGAAACAAGGAACTCAAGGAAAAGGAACGTATACTTTTAGTTAATACAGGTTGCTATAAATGCCGCATTAAATGTAGTTTTAAAATTTGGGTTACGTTTATGCCGCCGTAATAACAGCCTGCAACGTAGCAGTTTTTGCGAAGCAGCAACCCGGAAGGGATACTCTGCCATAAAAAAAACGCCTGTCC
The DNA here is from genome assembly GCA_025351645.1 of Ferruginibacter sp. GTDB lineage: Bacteria > Bacteroidota > Bacteroidia > Chitinophagales > Chitinophagaceae > Ferruginibacter. Next base: position 16,035 of record JANXVN010000292.1, on the reverse strand, counting down.
GCCTAACCGGCAAATTAAACTTTACTTCAGCGTTTTTGTTAACAACTTTATGAAGCCTGTATTTTTAACTGCGGAATGGAATAACCTTATTTTAGCAAACTATATTATTGACCCTGAAATACTGCTTCCGTACCTGCCACCTTTTACAGAACTGGATACTTACCAGGGAAATAGCTATGTAAGCCTTATTGGGTTTATGTTTGAGCAAACTATCATCAAGGGTTTCCGCATACCTTTCCATGTAAATTTTGAGGAAGTCAACCTGCGGTTTTATGTGCGCTACCTGGATGATGGCGTTTGGAAAAGAGGTGCTGTATTTATAAAGGAAATTGTACCCAAGCGTGCCATTAGTTTTATTGCCAATACTTTGTACAACGAAAAATATATTACCAGGCGAATGAGGCATTTTTATGTAAAAGATGATAATGAAATACGACTTGGCTACTCCTGGAAAAATAAAGGCAAATGGAACAAGCTGGAAGCTACAACCATCGCTGCTGCTGCACCCATGCTGCCGGGTAGCGAAGAAGAATTTATTGCAGAGCATTATTGGGGCTATGCTAAATACAACGCCACTACAACTTTTGAGTATGCCGTAACGCATCCTGCCTGGAAAGTACATGCTGTAAAAGAATACGTTATCGATTGCGATTTTGATGCTTTATATGGAAAACATTTTGCTATGCTGCAGCATGCAAAGCCTACTTCAGTTTTTATGGCGGCGGGATCGCCTATTGGTATTTTAGGCAAAAAATCAATCCGTAGTAAGTGATGCAACTTTTCTCTTTTTAAAAAACATTTTTATAAAAGCTTTGGTAGAGCGGCTCCTTGTGAGATTTTATTTACTAAAAATTTTTACTACAAGTTTGCAGGGATTTTTTATTCAGAACAAGAATCCCTAAAGATTTATTTTAAGAGTAAGATTAGCATGATAAATGGCCTGATGGATTGTGGTGAATGAGCTGGTGTATAGCCGGAAGGATTGCCCATGGGCAATCCTATGTAGATGCGAAATAATATTCACTCAGCATAAGCCCCATAATGCACAATAAAACCTCCTTAAAAAACTGATGTAAAAGAGTGCGACGCCTAAAATGTACCACATAGCTGCTGTATTGGCCGGCCCAATAAAAAAACCAATTAACAATTATAAATTAAGAATTAAGAATCAACGCCGTTAAGTTAAGTGGTTTTCGACCCGAAGGGTTACGCTCCCATCTCCTTTGGAAAGGGGCTGGGGGTGAGGTAAAAAATAGTACAAACCTTAACTTAACGGCATTGAATTAAGAATTAAAAATTTGTTCAGGCGGTAGCTTTATAATCTTGATTGCGGTGTTGAAATTTAAGGCAGCTAACAACAAACTATTATTGATAAACAAACAAAAATCCCGTCCAAAATTAACTGGACGGGATTTTTATAAGTAGTTGTATAAAATTATTTAACTGTTACTGCATTATCTGTAACAACAGGTGTAATTGGTGCTGTTAAGGCTTTTTCTTTACCAAGATCAACCAATATAGGTGAGGCTACAAAAATAGAAGAGTAAGTGCCTGTTATAACGCCTATCAGCATTGCAAAGGCAAAGCCTCTTGTTACTTCGCCACCAAAAATAAATAGTATTAAAATGGTTAAGAATACCGTTAATGACGTCATGATAGTACGGCTTAACGTATCGTTGATTGCACGGTTAATAATAGAACTTTTTGTATCTCCTTTTTTAGCGTCCCTGCTGTACTCACGGATACGATCAAATACAATCACTGTATCATTCATACTAAAACCAATAACCGTTAAAACTGCTGCAATAAAATGCTGGTCAATTTCTAATGGAAAAGGAACGATGTCTTTAAAAAACGAGAACACTATCAGCGTTACAAATACATCATGCAATAAAGCAACGATGGTACCAACAGAATACCTCCAATCGCGGAAACGTGCGAATATGTACAAGAAGATGATAAGCATAGCGAATAAAGTTGCCTTGATGGCGCCATTCTTTAAGTCTTCAGAAATTGTAGGCTGAACTGTTTGAGAGCTTAAGATATTGTTTTTTGCAAATTCAGCATAGCTTATGCCTGGCAATACTTTTTGCAACCCCTGGTACAATTTAGTTTGTACTAAGCTATCAGCATTATCAACGCCTTTTTTATAAGATGTAGTGATGTTTAAATGCTTGTTATCACCAACAGTTTTAATAATGGGGAAGTCGCCTTCAAATGCAGTTTTTAAATCATCCCTTACGGCATCATTTTTTACAGCTTGTGGAAAAGCAACGGTATAGCTACGGCCACCTTTAAACTCAACACCTTCGTGAAAACCGTAAAAATAACTGGCGATACCTAATATTAAAACCACTACAGAAATACCGTAAGCAACTTTTCTATACTCGATAAATTTAAAGCTGGCATGCTTAAAAATCCTTTTAGAAATACCTGTAAAGTAATTAAAGTGACGGTCTTTGCTTGTCCAGAAATCAGTAATCAGCCTTGATACAAGGATACCGCAGAACAGAGACAAAACAATACCTAGCATTTGCGTGGTAGCAAAGCCTAATACAGGGCCAAGACCGAATACAAATAAAATAGCAGCGGTTAAAAAGGTGGTAACGTGCGCATCAATAACCGGAGCCAAAGAACGTTTATAACCATCGTTTACAGCTTGCGGATAATTTTTCCCTTTCGTTAATTCTTCCTTTATCCTTTCAAAAATAATTACATTGGTATCTACCGCCAAGCCTACTGTTAATACTAAACCAGCAATACCGGCAGCAGTTAAAGTAAAGCCCATGGCGCTTAATACGCCAATGGTAAATAACAAGTTTAATATTAAAGAGATGTTGGCAACCCAGCCACCAGTGTTATAGTACAAAAACATCAAAGCAAAGATCACCAAGAACGAAATGCCGAAAGCCATCATGCCACCGTTAACAGAAGCTTCGCCTAATGTAGGGCCTACAACTTGTTCCGCAACAATTTTGGCGGGTGCATTTGTTTTACCAGATTTTAATATGTTGCTAAGGTCCTGTGCTTCTTCGGTAGAAAATTTACCAGTTATTTCTGTTTGGCCGCCTTCAATAGCGCCCATAACATTTGGTGCTGTATAAACTATATCATCCAAAGCAATTGCAACTGGCCTGCCCACATTATTTTTGGTAAGGTCTGCCCATTTTTTAGCTCCAGTAACGGTCATGTTCATTTTAATAGAAGCGCCGCCTCTTTCATCAAAACCCTGAAAAGCTTCTTCTACACTTTCACCATCCATAGCTGCTTTTTCGCCACCAGGCAAAGTCTTCACTACATAAATGGGTATGTACTTAGTGCCTTTTTCAGGTGTTTCTTCCACACCATATAAAATCTTTGAATCAGCAGGAAAGTTGCCTCTAACCGCATCCAACGATAAATAATAGTTCAGCTTAGAAGTATCTTGCGCACGTGTATAAAAGCTATATTGTTTGTTGTAAGGTATTTTTTGTCCGCTAATATCCTGCGGGCTCATTACGCTAAATAAAGCTGTTGCGTATTGTGCTTTTTTTGCAGAGTCGATAACTTTTGAAGAATCATTTGTACCACTTAAAAAAGCCCCTAAAGAAGTAGCTGCATTTTCGTAGCCTTTACCAATTTCATCTAAATTATAAACGCTCCAAAATTGTAAGTTGGCGCTTGCCTGCAAATATTTACGTACCCTTTCTTTATCGGTTACACCAGCAAGCTCAACTTGTATGATGCCTTTATTTTCGTCGAGGTTGATATTAGGCTGGGCTACCCCAAACTTATCAATACGTTTTAATAATATTTTATAAGTTTCGTTAATAGCGCCTTTAGATATTATGCGTATCTGGCTTATAACTTTATCATCGTTATCAGTAACTTTTATTTGTTTGCCAGCGCCTGCAAATAAAGATGCCAGCGGAGTGCCTGGGTTCTGTTGTGCAAAGGCACTGCTAAATAACGTTATGTAGTCTTCGTTTTTAGCTACTTTTTGCGCAGTGGCTGTTTGTAAAGCCTTAACCAGCGTAGGGTTTTTAGGGTTGTTGCTTATAGATTTAAGCAAACCTTCCAAACTTACTTCCATGGTAACGCTCATACCGCCTTGCAAGTCCAAACCGAGGTTCAATTCGTTTTCCTTACATTTTTGGTAAGATGTACCAACAACTGGGTAGATACTTTTTTCTTTTGTGCTGTCCAGGATATGGCGCATCCTTACTTTTACTAAAGCATTTTTGTCTTCACCGGTCGCCTCAGGGTGTTGCGATTTTACAAATCTTTCTGCCACTGTCTTTACGCTTGCTTCGTAGTTGCGTACCACTACGGTGTACGACAATTCCCAGATAGAGATAAGAATTAAAGCAATGGCGAAAAACCAAACTAAGCCTTTCAATTTCATAATTGGTTACTTTTAATAGCTATTTTGTTAATTTTTTAGAAGTTGGCAAAGATAGGGGAAAAACTGTTTAAGGTGAGATAACGTTTTGTTTAGGTTTTTAAGCATTTTACATAGTAAATTACTGGTATGATTTTGAAGTATTTATATGTTTTATTGGCCTGTTGTACGGGTGTAAATACATTGCAGGCACAACCGGCAAATAAAGCAGGGAGTAACCATCCTATGGCGAATGCTAATACCATTATTGTTGTAAAAAATAACTGCAAGACAGACAGTTTTGTAGTTAATTTAATGAAGCAATATCCACAATATTTTGATACCATCTTAAAAAATAGAAAACAATGGAACGTACAATTTATTTACACGCAGGTAGATAGAGGCGCCAACGGCATACCCGCTTTAAAGAATTTTTATTTTAATGTAGATAGTAGCAAATATTTTTACCCAGCCTCTACTGTAAAGTTGCCTATTTGCCTTTTGGCGTTGCAAAAACTAGGTGAGCTGAAAGATAAAGGCATTACGCCCCTTACAACAATGATAAACGAACAAGGGCAGCCAATGCAAACGCAGGTTTACAACGACCCGGCAACGCTCAACGGTAAGCCAACCATTGCCAATTATATTAAAAAGATATTGATGGTAAGCGATAATGATGCTTACAACCGTTTGTACGAATTTTTGGGCAGGCAATATATAAATGAGCAGCTGCATAAAAAAGGCTATGGCGATGCACAAGTGCTGCACCGCTTACAAATTGCTTTAACGGATGAACAGAACAAGGCTACCAACCCAATCAACTTTTTAGGCAACGATAATAAAGTTATTTACAGCCAGCCAATGCAGTACGATGCAGCAAAATATCCGTTGCGTACTGATTCAATAGGTAGCGGCTATTTAATGGGCGATTCGTTGATAAAAGGCGCTATGGATTTTTCGGGTAAAAATAGGATCAGCCTGGAAGATTTGCATATTATACTATTAAGCATTGTTTTTCCTAATAAAGTACCGGCAACACAACGTTTTAATATTAGTGAAGAAGACAGGAATTTTGTACTAAAGTATATGAGCCAGCTACCAACCGAAAGCCTTTATCCGCCCTACGCAGGCGATACTACTTACTGGCCTGCTTATTGCAAATTTTTACTGTATGGTTCCGAAGCGGGTGCCATCCCAAAGAACATCCGCATATTTAATAAAGTTGGCGATGCTTATGGACAGTTGGCTGATGTTGCCTACATTGTTGATTTTGATAAAAAGGTAGAGTTCTTTTTATCTGCCATTATTTATTGTAATGGAGATGGTATCCTAAATGATGATAAGTATGATTATGAAACCATCGGCTTTCCTTTTATGAAACATTTGGGTGAAATATTTTACAATTATGAGCTAAAGCGCACTAAGAAGATTGAACCAGATTTGTCGCCGTTGTTGTTTGATTATGATGGCAAGTAAAGCCTCCCTGCAAACAAGGGAGGGTTCTAGTGTATTTGAACTTAAAAGGCTTATATAAATCGGCAAGCCCAGTAACTTTTCTTGAACGTTGTTGTTCCCCAGGGGATTTTTTTAATTATCCAATTTATAATACTTTAACAATTAGCAGAGTCGGGAACCTTCTTTTGGAGGGCAGGGAGGTTTTTTTGCTATCTTATTTCCGCAGGCTATTACCGGTTTCTGTAGGGTTTAATAAGTTTCATAGCATTTTGTGCTATGCTGAGGTATTGCACCTTTTAATACCTGCATATTTAACAGATAATGAAGCTTGCTATCACGAAAATTTATTCAGTCCCTTGTACTGTGTATAGTTTGCTGTAAGTTTGCAATCCTAAAATAATAGTACATGCGCATATCTTCTTTATTAGACCGTTTTGCAGAACCTGAAACATTAAAGATGGCTAAGCTCGGCCGTGAATTAAGGGCAAAAGGAATCGATATTATCGACCTTAGTTTGGGCGAACCAGACTTTGATACTCCGCAACATATTAAGGATGCAGCTATAAAGGCCATCAACGACAACTGGAGCCATTACACACCGGTAGCGGGTTTCGCTGATTTAAGGGAAGCCATTTGTACCAAATTAAAAAGAGACAACAATTTAGATTACAAGCCAGAAAATATAGTTGCTTCCACCGGTGCCAAGCAAAGCCTTGCCAATGCTATTTTAGCGGTGGTAGATGATGGAGATGAAGTAGTGATACCAACACCTTACTGGGTAACTTATTCGGAATTAGTGAAGATTGCCCGTGGAATTGTGGTACAGGTAGGTACATCATTAGAAAGCGGTTTTAAAGTAACGCCCGAACAATTGGATGCGGCAATAACAGATAAAACTACGTTGTTCATGTTTTCTTCGCCTTGCAACCCATCTGGCGCTGTGTACAGCAAAAGTGAGTTAGAAGGGTTGGCAAATGTGCTTAGAAAATACCCTAATGTCTATATCATAGCTGATGAAATTTACGAGTACATCAACTTTGTAGGCAAGCACGAAAGCATTGCCCAATTTGATGACCTGAAAGAAAGGATCATATTAATTAATGGACTAAGCAAAGGCTTTGCCATGACGGGATGGCGTTTGGGTTATATCGCTGCTAACGTAGAAGTAGCTAAGGCTTGTGAAAAATTACAAGGCCAGTTTACAAGCGCCACTTCATCCATCACCCAAAAAGCGGCAGTAGTTGCCCTAACAAGCGACCTTAAGCCAAGTATGGAAATGGCGGAAGAATTTACCAGGAGAAGGGCTAAAGTAATGGAAATAGTAAAAGATGTACCAGGCATAATATGCAGCGAACCAGAAGGCGCGTTTTATATTTTTCCAGATGTATCCAGCTATTATGGTAAAAGCGATGGCGAAAATGTAATTACTAACTCTGCTGACTTTTCTATGTATTTGCTAAACGTTGCCCACGTATCATCCGTAATGGGCGAGGCATTTGGAGAACCAAAATGTGTACGTTTTTCTTTTGCCAACAGCATGGTAAATATCGAAAGGGCATGGGTAAGGATTATTGATGCACTGGCTAAATTGAAATAGGCTTATATAAATAATTAAAAACCTTGTCTGTAAAACAGACAAGGTTTTTGTTTTTAATACCTTTGTTAAGTAGATTATTTACTAAGCGCCAGCAACATTTCATGTATTTTCATTACTTGTGGTATCACTAATTCCTGCTCATTGTTATTAATGATATAATCGCATAAAGCCATCTTTTTTTCTTCATCCATTTGCTTATCCATTCTCGCCCTTACAGCTTCTTCTGGTAAGTTATCCCTTTGCATGACACGCTGCAAACGTAGTAGGCTAGGGGCATACACGCCAATTACTTTATCCAGGTATTTGTCAGAGCCACTTTCAAATATAAGCGCCGCTTCTTTAATTGTGTAAGGCGCTACTTGCTTTTTCATCCACTCTTCACCATCTTTAATAGTAATAGGATGAACGATTGAATTTAGCAATGCCAACTTCTGTTTATCATTAAAAACGAAGGCAGAAAGTACAGTCCTATCGAGTTGGCCATTGCTGTAAATAGTATCACCAAAAGCTGATATTAATTGTAGTTTTAAAGACTCATCATCATTCATTAAGCGCTTGGCTGCATCATCTGCATAATACACCGGTATGCCTAGTACTTCAAATACTTTGGCTACCATGCTTTTGCCGCTGCCAATACCACCTGTTATGCCAACATTCATTTATAGTTATGAGTTATGAGTTATGAGTTATGAGTTATGAGTTATGAGTGGTGCCTGCGTTATTGCTCAATATTCAATCTTCCGAATTAAGCCATTTAATTTCAATGCCGTTGAGTTATGGCCTTTACTCTCCTTTGAAGAGGGTTTGGGTGAGGTAAAGACAAACATTTAAATCCTTAATTTAACGGCATTGCATTTGATTGATTAAATTATTTACGTCCATACAAATAAAAAGCCGGTTGCTTGTTAACAACCGGCTTTTCATTTGTTATCTTTTGGTCGCTAAAAAATATTTTAAAACGATTTTTTTGTTTTTATTTTCTGTTGTATAATACCTCTTTTGGGTATAGGGATTATCCTTTTACATCAGTAGAAACCGCTTTATTGATTGAACCAGTCATTTCCATGCTGATAGTGCTTTTTTCAATTTTTAAGTAACTGCCAGGGCTTACTTCAAGGCTCAAAGTGCCATCTTCATTTACCTTATTTACAGTGCCGTGTATGCCAGCAATAGTTACTACTTTATCGCCTTTCTTTAAATCGGTGATGAAGGTTTTTTGTTGCTTTGCTTTTTTAGCCTGCGGACGTATCATGAACATCCAGAAAACCAATATCATCAGCCCCATAAAAATTAACGAGAAACTGCTGCTGCTTTTGCCCTGAGGGTCCATTAAAAAAATACCTAATAGTTGCATGTGTGTAGATTGATTATTAAAAATTGAAATTAATTTATTTTAAAGCAGTAACCTCACCCCTTAATAAAAGTGGCGGAAACGCAGGGTTTGCGTTAGAAGTTACAGTAATAGTTTTTTGGTTGGGGCCAACTTTTCCTTTGCTGTTGAATACCACTTTAATAAAAGCAGTTTCGCCAGGCATTACCGGCTTATCAGGTTTTTCTGGTACTGTACAGCCGCAACTTGCACTGGTATTGGTAATCACTAAAGGTTTATTGCCACTATTCTTAAACCGAAAATTAAAAGTAACTTTTTCGCCTTCGGTAGTGGTGCCAAAATTGTAGGCGCTATCAATAATTTGTACAGTGGTACTGTCTTTCGCAGCAATTTCAGCCATTGAAAGCGTGCCATCTGCCACCTTATCTTTACGGTGCACATCGCAGCATACAAATGTTATTACTACCAACAAAAACAACACATATTTTTTCATTACCTATTTTTTGCGAAGTTAGGTTTTAAGTTATTAGTTATGAGTTAGGAGTTATAAGTTTTTTCAAATTTATAAGCCAATAGTAAACGCACAACTTAAAGCACTTTGAATTATGGGTTATAAATTACGAATTAAAAATCAATGCCGTTAGGTTAAAGCCTTTCCTCTCCTTTGGAGAGGGTTAGGGTGAGGTAGAGACAAACATATAATCCTTAACTTAACGGCTTTGAATTAAAAATTAAAAATTAAGTAAGTTGTTGAATTAGCCCAACTCATAACTCATAACTCTAAAGTGTGCTATTTTTAAAAGTCTTCTTGTTAATTTTCCCTTCTGCAGTTAATTCTTTATGGATATTATCTAAGATGCCATTGATAAACTGCCCGCTTTGTGGCGTGCTGTAATCTTTTGCCAAATCGATATATTCATTGATTGTAACCCTGGTTGGGATGGTATCAAAAAACAAAAATTCAGAGATGCCCATTTCAATAATTATCAAATCCAGCGAAGCAATACGGTCTGCATCCCAATTTTTTAATTTTGGCTTTAGCAGCTCCATGCTAACCTCTTTCTTTTCTAACGTAGTTTCTAATAAGCCTTTGGCAAAATCCCATTTTTCTTTGCTTACAAATTCATCGAAATTATAGGCGCCTGGTTTTTGTAAAAAGTTTAGCATCAATACATTCATCATTTCTGCATCATCATCCCAATTAATAAAATGTTCTTCTACATCGCTGATGAAGCTTTCGTTTGGCAACATCAGGTTAGTAAAAATAAATTCAAGGATATCTTTTTCGCCCTTTTTATCCCTGCTCTGTATATTGATATAGTCAATGTATTCTTCCGACGCAACGAGTGCCTGGTAAGTCCTTTTTAAAAGTTCTTCATCAATCATCAACTGCGGCTTGGTTTCGTTACAAGCATTGATATAACTCTGTGCTTCTACTATTTTCCATAATAATTCATTGCCAACAATCTTAGTATTAATGTTTAAGTCTTCATGAGATGGTAAATGCTTGGATGCTTTTTTTAGGGAATCTTTTTCGGCATACCTGGCTACTTCACTTAAAAAATAAATAAGATAAACAAACAACTGCCGGCTCTGGTCTACTTGTTTCCTTAAAAGGCGTACTGCCTCAGCAGGTTTTAAATCGTTGCCCATACTATCTATTGTATAAAGGCTTTGCATTACTTTAACCCTGATATTTCTTCTGCTAATCATCTGTAAGAACTTTTTGAAGTGCGAAGGTAACCATTTTAGCCGCCTGACAAAAAGCGATTATAATCATCAAAAGCAAAAATAAGTGCCATTTAAATTTCGCTGTTTTTTGGTGAGTAATTTGACTGACAAAATTCCTATTTTAAATTTGATTTCGCTAAGTATGCTACATTTTGTCACCTGCCAGCCATTTTTCATATAGATAAACATGACAACAATGCCAATAATTTTTTTGGTATAAAATTGGTGCTGCGTATTTGCCTACTTTAAAAATCAGGGCATTATCATTTAAACAAATCAAAATCAATACAATTATGGCTAAGAAGTTAAACATTACGCCCTTACATGATAGGGTGATTGTGCAACCAGCAGCTGCGGAAGAAAAATCTGCAGGAGGCATCATTATTCCTGACACTGCAAAAGAAAAACCACAGCGTGGGGTAGTTTTAGCTGCAGGTCCGGGCAAAAAAGACGAACCAGTTACTGTTAAAGCAGGCGATGCTGTTTTATACGGCAAATATTCTGGTACAGAAATCACTTTTGAAGGTATAGAATACCTGATAATGAGAGAAAGCGATATTTTAGCGATTGTTTAAAACGTTGCAACACATATAGTATGCACTCATTGTCACATTTTCACATTTACAAATTTTCAAATAATTTATTATGTCAAAAATAATATTCTTCGATATCGAAGCCCGCAACAAAATGAAAAAGGGTGTTGATACGTTGGCCAATGCCGTAAAGGTAACCTTAGGGCCTAAAGGCCGTAACGTAGTAATCGAAAAAAAATTCGGTGCTCCACAAGTAACTAAAGATGGTGTTACAGTTGCAAAAGAAATTGAACTGGAAGACCCTATAGAAAATATGGGCGCACAAATGGTTAAAGAAGTAGCTTCTAAAACTGCAGATATTGCAGGTGATGGTACTACAACTGCAACCGTATTGGCACAAAGCATTATCAGCGAAGGTTTAAAGATGGTAGCTGCAGGTGCAAACCCAATGGATTTAAAGCGTGGTATCGATAAAGCTGTAAAAGCTGTAGTTGAAAACCTTATTGCGCAGAAAAAAGATGTTGGTAATAACAGCAAAATGATTGAGCAGGTTGCAACAATCTCTGCAAATAACGATAACGAAATTGGTAAATTAATTGCGCAGGCAATGGCCAAAGTTGGTAAAGAAGGTGTCATTACTGTTGAAGAAGCAAAAGGAACTGATACTACAGTTGATGTGGTAGAGGGTATGCAATTCGACAGAGGTTATATCTCTCCGTACTTTGTCACAAACAGCGAAAAAATGCAGGCTGAATTACAAAATCCTTTTATCCTTATTTATGATAAAAAGATTTCTGCAATGAAAGACATTTTGAGCATTCTTGAAAAAGTTGCACAAAGTGGCCGTCCGTTAATGATTATTGCCGAAGATTTAGATGGTGAAGCATTAGCAACATTGGTAGTTAATAAATTACGCGGCACTATTAAAGTTGCCGCAGTAAAAGCACCGGGTTTTGGTGACAGAAGAAAAGAAATGTTGACTGACCTTGCAGCTTTGACCGGCGGTACTGTTATTAGCGAGGAATTAGGCAATAAATTAGAAGGTGTTGAATTAACTTCTCTTGGACAAGCTGCTTCTATTACAATCGATAAAGACAATACTGTTATCGTAGGCGGTAAAGGTAAAAAATCTGAAATCGTTGCACGTGTTAATCAGATTAAAGCACAGGTAGAAAATACAACTTCAGATTACGATAAAGAAAAATTGCAAGAGCGTTTAGCTAAATTGGCTGGCGGTGTAGCTGTTTTATATGTAGGTGCTGCAACAGAAGTTGAAATGAAAGAAAAGAAAGATCGCGTTGACGATGCTTTACATGCAACAAGGGCAGCAGTTGAAGAAGGTATCGTACCAGGTGGTGGCGTAGCTTATATCCGCGCAATTGCAGGTTTAGAAAAATTAAAAGGTGCGCTTAATGCAGATGAAGCAACCGGTATCGCTATTGTAAGGCGTGCTATTGAAGAGCCATTGCGCCAGATTGTTGCTAACTGCGGCATTGAAGGTTCAATCGTTGTTCAAAATATTAAAGAAGGCGAAGGCGATTATGGTTTTAACGCTCGTACTGAAGTATATGAAAATATGTTTAAGGCAGGTGTTATTGATCCAACTAAAGTTGCCCGTGTAGCTTTAGAAAACGCAGCTTCTATTGCAGGAATGTTGTTAACAACAGAATGTGTAATAGCAGACAAGCCTAAGGCAGAATCTGGCCAGGGTGGCGGCGCACCTGATATGGGCGGCATGGGTGGATACTAATACCATAGCATTTTAAAATATAATAAAAAAGCCAGCTTCAAATTTTGAAGCTGGCTTTTTTATTATATGCTTTCTATTTTTACAAGGGCTCATCTTCCTGGGCATGTGTAAAATTTTCAATTGAAGTTAAACGTATAGGTTATTTGTTTTCAGCAATAAAATAGTAAAACTGGTAAATGCTGCGTAGCGTTAGCCTTAGTTTGAATTATCTACAGTTCCTATTTTTTATCCATAGTTTCTGCTAATTACCGATAGTTTGTAAAGATTACAACCATTATAAAAATTGAAACCTGTCTCATCACCTTTATAAAATGACACGGTTGAAGTAAAATTGTAGATAAAAAACTACGCCATATTGAGACGTGTTACTACACGTTGTTATTTTTAAATGGTACATCTTTGCTATGTCAAAATCTAATACTACTGAAAATTATCAAATCCGTTCCTTTGAACTCTGAAACAGTTTAAATCATGTGAAAAGCCTCCATTTTTGGAGGTTTTTTTGTTTTCCTGTAACCACTACAATCTCCTTTTTACTTACTTGCCCAATCCGTCAACGGACTTTTATTTATAATTATCTTTTCAATGGCGTTAAGCTAAGCGGTTATTGCGCCGCAGGGCCAAGCTCCCACTTCCCTTGGAGAGGAGCTGGGGTAAGGTAAAAAACGTAGTAATCCTTAACTTAACGGCATTAATCATCACTTCTATATTTTGAAATAAATAAAGTGGTGCAACGTCTATTAAAATCTTAATTGATGCGTCTTTAAGACTAATTAAATAACTTGATGAAAAATTGACTATTATATGCAAGTTATCCATACAAAATACGATGCAGTAAAATATAAAACGCCAACCGGCAACCAGCTTACGTGTAAAGGATGGATACAGGAAGCCGCCTTACGCATGCTACTAAATAACCTTGACCCTGAAGTAGCAGAACGTCCGGAAGAATTAATAGTTTACGGCGGGCGTGGCAAAGCGGCAAGAAATTTTGAAAGCCTGGACCTTATCATAAAAGCATTGAAAGACCTAAATGACGATGAAACTTTGTTAGTACAAAGCGGTAAGCCGGTGGCCATGCTTAAAACGCATATTAATGCACCTAGGGTACTAATCTCTAACTCGCAGTTGGTGCCTAAATGGGCTACCTGGCAACACTTTGAGGAGCTGGAAAAAAAGGGGCTGATAATGTATGGGCAAATGACGGCAGGCTCCTGGATATATATAGGTTCGCAGGGTATAGTGCAGGGTACCTACGAAACTTATGTTGCCGTCGCTAATAAAGATTTTGGCGGCACGTTAAAAGGCACCTTGAATGTAACAGCAGGGCTAGGCGGCATGGGCGGCGCACAATCGTTGGCCATTACTATGAATGATGGCGTTGCCCTGGTGGCAGAAGTGGAAGAATGGAGGATAGATAAAAGAATAGAGACAAAGTACCTTGATGAAAAAATAGTTGATTTAGATGAGGCAATCGATAGGGCAGTAGCTGCCAAACAAAAAGGGCAGGCATTGTCTATTGGCGTGCTGTGTAATGCTGTTACTTTATTGCAGCGGCTTGTAGAACGTAGGATTGTGCCGGATACCCTTACCGACCAAACATCTGCCCATGATCCTTTGATTGGTTACATACCGCATACGCTTACCAACGAACAAGCAAATGTTTTACGCCAGCAATCCCCGGAAGATTATATAGAACGCAGTTATGATAGCATGAAGCTGCATGTTGAGCTAATGCTTCAACTACAAGCTATGGGTGCGGTAACGTTTGACTACGGCAACAATTTAAGGGCAAGGGCACAGGAACGTGGATTGAAGGATGCGTTTGGTTTCCCTGGTTTTGTGCCTGCTTATATACGCCCTTTATTTTGTGAAGGGAAAGGGCCTTTTCGCTGGGTGGCGCTAAGTGGCGACCCCGAAGATATTCGTGTAACTGATGCTGTAATGTTGGAGCTTTTTCCAGCCGATGCCGCTATGCATCGCTGGATAAAAATGGCGCAGGAACGCATTGCCTTTCAGGGACTGCCGGCACGTATTTGCTGGATAGGGCAGGGCGACAGGGAAAAGGCCGGGCTGGCATTTAATGAACTGGTGCGTACCGGCAAAGTAAAAGCGCCGATTGTTATTGGGCGTGACCATTTGGATACGGGATCTGTAGCGAGCCCTAACCGGGAGACCGAAGCTATGCTTGATGGCAGCGACGCCATTGCAGATTGGCCAGTACTGAATGCACTTTTGAACACGGCAGGTGGTGCCAGTTGGGTAAGCCTTCATCATGGCGGTGGCGTTGGTATGGGGTACAGCATACATGCTGGTATGGTGATTGTTGCTGATGGTACGCCGGAAGCAGCAGATAGGTTAAGCCGTGTATTGCGTAACGACCCCGGAATTGGTGTAATACGCCATGCCGATGCTGGTTATGATGTGGCTAAGGATACGAGCCGTAAGTTTGGGCTTGATATTAAGGAGCGTTTGCTGTAGCTTTTTGTCAATTACTGCATGTTAACCTATAGCAAAATATTATTGCTGATTTATATAATTTATACTTTTCTTCTTTTTTTTAAAAATGATGGTTTAAACTTTCATGGTATATCCATAGCTTATCCATGTCTTTGCTATGGCTTTGCTATGAAGTATCGCTAGAATACTTTTTGGTTTATTTTTTGTGATTTAGGGCCTTGTAGTGCATATTTTTCATAGATATATTTTATTTGAATGTTTGATTTATCTAAAGCGGGGGTATTGCTAAATGAAATTTTATCCTGATCGGAAGGCTCTCTTTTAGGATATTGGTTAATTTTTTTTGTGCTGAAGGTTCTTTGGCAAGCAATAGCCTCCCAGCTCTCCAAAGGAGGGTTCTTAGCGTATTCAGAATGATAATGCCTTCACTACTGCATAAAGTTTGGAAACTTTTTTTAAAGGCAGGAAGGCTTTTGATAGCTTAACGCTTTGCATTTATAATTTCTCGCACTTTCTATTTGAGGCCGTTTAAAGAGCCTAAATTTAATAAGCAGCTTTTTTTAGCTTTTTTGTAAATAATAATCCAATGACGTTAAGTTAAGGACTACCCCCTCCTTTGGAGATGGTTAAGGTGCATTTCAAATTGACGGTAATATGCGCCATAAGTGCTACCTATATGTAGAAATACGATGTCAAAAAATGTAAATGCCGCGTAGCGGTTACCCTTGCTTAGTGTTGTACCTACGGCACACAATTTATTAGCGGGTATGTGTTGCCCACAAACAGGTAACCCCGATGGGGCATAAAACAAAACGACAA
>JANXVN010000267.1 GCA_025351645.1 Ferruginibacter sp. | reverse complement strand
GGGTGCAGAAATAACAACTCTCTTTGCACCTGCAGTAATATGTGCTTCTGCTTTTGCTTTATCGGTAAAAAAGCCAGTGCTTTCAATAACTACATCAACACCATGAGTACCCCATGGAATTTGTGCAGGATCTTTTTGTGCGTATATTTTTACTTCGTGGCCATTTACTATAATTGAATTTTCGGTAGAAGTAACTTCCTGGCCAAAACGGCCTTGTGCACTATCGTACTTTAATAAATGTGCCAAAACCGCAGGGCTTGTCAGATCATTAATGGCAACAACATCAATTCCTTGCATGTTATAAATTTGACGAAACACCAAACGGCCAATGCGTCCGAAACCGTTGATGGCAACTTTTACTGTACTCATAATTAAGGTGATTTATTGATTTTTTAAAAACATTGCAAAGGTATGAATGATTACAATAATAATAATCTTGAATTTTGGTGTTTTAGTTAGAAAGTTTTTAAGCTAAAATGTATTTATCCTAAACTTATAAAATAAATTAAAAACTGCTTCTACTAGAAAAATTGTTTTTAGTTAATTAACAAGGCCCGCTGTAAAAAGCGAGCCTTGTTAAAAATTTATATTTGTTACACAATGTCGTTAAGTCAGGGATTTATATGTTTGGCTTTACCACACCCTTACCTTCTCCAAAGTAAAGGAAAGGGCTTAACTTAACGGTATTAAATTTATTACAACTTAATTAGAAGTAAAAATTTTCGCATCTACCGGAACATTCGCTTCTATTTTAGAAAAATCTATTTGTCCCTGAATAGTGATGTTTGTCCAGGGAAAAATATATCCATCCGCAGTTGGCTTATAGTTTGAAAAAATGCTGGCAACTTCTTTTTCTTCGCCATTTAAATTTTGAGTGTTTACTGTTTTTACAACATAATTGAGTTGAGTATCAATAAAATAGGTAATTACTTTGCCGCCTTTTAGGGTTGCTTTCAACTTATAACAATCTGCGGTATCAACTTTCTCCTTTCCTAAAAGTTCTAATGTGGTACCCTTATCTTTATAATTTAACAAGTTACCTTGTAAATCAAGCACCGCAGTGCCTGCCTTTATCTGATCATCTTTCATTGCTTCGGGTGATGTTTGGCCCATAAATGGCATATAATTCCAGCCCGCCGTGGGCGTATTTATCTGGTAACCATCCATGCCCATTACCGATATATCTATACGTTGCCCAATAAGGGTAGCCCTTGTAATTACCAAATTTACATCTGTGCCCTGGGTATTTAACAAGCCTTCCATACGTACAGTTTTTAAGGTTTCCAGTTTCTCTTTACCACCCATGGCAGCAATATTTCTATTTACTATTTCATCTACCGTTTGCGCCTTGGTTGTATGTACGCTTACCAAAGCAGTTAAAGCCAATAAGCCCAATTTAAATTGTTTCATGTTTTGTTTTTATTAAGATGGATGTGATGATTTTCTAGTTGAAAGATATACTAAAATTATGCCATCAAAACAATTTTGTAACTAGCAACAACCTGTTAACGATGGCATTTGGAAGTGTGGGTTAAAGTAAACAGGTTATGCTTAATTTTAGGGAGCAAATTTTTACAACCCATCATGCAATAATACTAATATGCAATTTTCAATAAAAGGCAATGTCGTAAATATAACCAATAAAGAAATTTTTTATGGGGAAGTACTGGTAGTTAAAGGAAAAATAAAATCAATTACCAGGATTGGGCCCGAAAAAAGTACCGCAAAATTTATATTGCCAGGCTTTATAGATAGCCATGTGCACATTGAAAGCTCTATGCTGGTGCCTAGCGAATTTGCCCGTTTAGCCGTAGTACATGGCACGGTAGCAACTGTTAGCGACCCGCATGAAATAGCCAACGTATGCGGTATGGCAGGTGTTGAGTTTATGATTGCCAATGGCAAAACAGTACCCTTTAAATTTAATTTTGGTGCGCCCAGTTGTGTGCCCGCCACTATTTTTGAAACTGCTGGAGCTGCCTTACATGTTGCCGATGTTGATGCATTGCTGCAAAAAAAAGAAATATTATATTTAAGCGAGATGATGAATTTCCCTGGCGTGCTGCAGGGCGATGATGAAGTGATGCAAAAAATTGCCGCAGCAAAAAAATATAAAAAGCCAGTTGATGGGCATTCCCCGGGGCTTATGGGAGAAGACGCAAAAAATTATATAGCAGCAGGCATAAGCACCGACCATGAATGCTTTACCGCAGAAGAAGCATTGAATAAACTGCAGTATGGCATGAAGATTTTAATAAGGGAAGGCAGTGCCGCTAAAAATTTTGAAGCCTTAGTTGATTTACTGCACCGCCATAGCGATAATATGATGTTTTGCAGCGACGACAAACATCCGGATAGTTTGGCAGAAGGGCACATTAACCTACTCTGCGAAAGAGCTGCTGCTAAAGGCATTGATGTATTTAAAGTGTTACAGGCAGCCTGCATCAACCCCATTTTACATTATAGCTTGCCTGTTGGGTTTTTAAGGGATGGCGATGCCGCTGATTTTATTATTGTTGAAGACCTTGTGAAATTTAAAACCCTGCAAACATACATTGATGGCGTACTGGTGGCAGATAACGGCATCTCTTTAATTGAAGCAAAAACAGCGGGGCTTATCAACCAGTTTGATTGTGCGGAAAAAGTAGTTGCAGCGTTTGCCATTGCGGATAATGGCGAAAAAAAAATAGACGTTATTGAAGCCCTGGAAGGACAGCTCATCACTAACAAACTAAAAGCTATCCCTAAAAT
Source organism: Ferruginibacter sp. (assembly GCA_025351645.1). Taxonomy (GTDB): domain Bacteria; phylum Bacteroidota; class Bacteroidia; order Chitinophagales; family Chitinophagaceae; genus Ferruginibacter. The sequence continues at coordinate 24,492 of JANXVN010000267.1, read as the reverse complement.
TGTTGATGGAAATATTGTTGCCGATGTGGCAAATGATGTATTAAAAATTGTAGTTGTAAACCGGTACAAAAATGCCCCCATTGCCAAAGCATTTATTAAAAACTTTGGCTTGCAGCAAGGTGCCATAGCCAGCACAGTAGCACACGACAGCCATAATATTATTGCCGTAGGCGTAAATGACGAAAGCCTTTGCAAAGCTGTAAACTTGGTAATAAAAGCACAAGGCGGCGTTAGTGCGTTTGCATCTGCCAGCGGCAAAGAATTGGTATTGGCATTACCAGTAGCTGGTTTAATGAGCAACGGCAATGGTTATGAAGTTGCAGCCAGTTATACAGCCATAGATAAAATGGTAAAGGAAGAATTAGGCTCCACATTAGCAGCGCCTTTTATGACCTTATCTTTTATGGCGCTACTGGTGATACCGCATTTGAAGTTAAGCGATTTAGGGTTATTTGATGGGGATGAGTTTACGTTTGTGCAATAAAGCAACATAAACCGAGTATTCTTTGTAGTTCAAAATAAATGAACGATATTCAATTAAGGTTAAAAACTATAACTATGGTACGAACAATTATAACTCAATGCCGTTAAGTTAAGACCTTTCCTCTCCTTTGGAGAGGGTTAGGGTGAGGTAAAGACAAACATATAGATCCTTAACTTAACGGCATTGAATTATAACTCCTAACACTCAAACTGTTTTCTTTAATGTGCCAAAAGAATATATTGGTAAAGAAATAGAAGTAATTGCTTTTACCAAAGCAGAATGGTTGCCTAATAAAGAGGTTCAAAAAAAACAAATATCTTTTACTGCTGTGGCGATTGACACAAAAGGTTTTAAATTTAATAGGGAAGAAGCTAATGAACGATAAAATATTTTTGGATACTAACATTTTGGTTTACAATTACTCCAATTCAGAACCTCAAAAAAAACCGTTACAATTAATTTAATTGCCGATAACAATACTTTTATCAGTATACAGGTTTTACAAGAACTTGTGAATACTGTAACACGTAAGTTTAAATTGAGTTATTCAGATGCAATCAATGCGCTTAATGAATGCTGCCAAAATAATATTCTCCATATTAACACTAGCGAGACTATTTCAAAAGCTTGTAAAATAGCGGAGCGGTATAGATTCTCTTTCTATGATAGTTTGATTGTTGCTTCAGCAATAGAAAGCGATTGTTCTATATTGTGTTCTGAAGACATGAGCAATAATCAAAGTATCAACAACCAATTAATAATTCGTAATCCTTTTATTGTTGAAGTTTAATTCCTACATAACCTACTCCTTAACCTTCGCACTTAAAATCTTTATGCTAATACTATCCGAGCCTTTTGGTGCAAAGTATTTAGTCTTAAAATTTACTACTTTGCCTGCCGGGATAGAATCGTACACTGTTTCTACATCCTTCTCCAATATAGTGCCTGTTTTACTAAAAAAAGATAGTTCCAGTTGCACATCTTTATAAGTACATACTTTAGCACTATTGCCAACATTTGCCTTTATAACTGTTTGCCCAAGCAGGTTACGCCTATCATGGCTGCTTACGCTTAAAAAAGCGATGGGGTTTTTCTTTTCTTTTGCGGCAAGCGCTTCGGTTGCCTTTTGGTACACTTCTTTTTCGCCAGAAGCTTCTTTGGCTTTATCGTGACAAGCACACAATAAAACTATAGTTATCAATGCAATGCCAGCTATTTTTTTCATGCGAAAATTTTATACAATTAAAATAAATATTATTGATATGGTTTGTTAAATGTAATATCCTCCATTCCCCATGAATTGCCCTGGTTTTAAACCCAGGGCAATTCATGGGCTTTTATGCCTCTGTGCCGAGCCACAATGCGCCGCCGATACTATTTTGTTTTGCCCCTGTTACCGAAGCCAATACATTCGCCTCTTCCCGCCAGCGAAGCAAGCCTATCAATGCCATTATTACTGCTTCTTTATACTGCACTAATTTTTCATCGGGAACTACAATTTCAATGTTTTCTTCTGCTAATAAAGCGCTTAATCTTGTTATCAAAAATGTATTAAAAACACCGCCACCGGTTATTAATAGTTTATTGTTTGTTGTTTGTTGTTTATTGTTGTTGATTGCTACTTTTAACTGTATAGCGATATGCTCTACGTAAGTACATAAAGCATCTTCCATGGTTAAGTTGGCTGCTTTTATTAATGGCAAGGCGACGGTTGTGCCAAAATTATTATCCAACGATTTTGGCGCTGGCTGGCTGTAATATTCCAATGCATTCAGCTCCTGCAACAAATCATCATTTACGTTTCCGCTGGCTGCCATTTTTCCGCCATCATCATATAACCACCCTAGCTTGCCCACCAATGTATTGAGTATGCTGTTGGCAGCGCAAATGTCAAAAGCTTTATAGTTTCCGTCAGTATTTATGGAGATATTAGCTATGCCGCCGAGGTTAAGTAAAAAGCCATAGCTACTTAATAACAACTTTTCGCCGATGGGCACTATGGGTGCGCCTTGTCCGCCAAAAGCTACGTCCAAGCTACGTAAATCACTTACTACCGGCAGCTTTGTAATTGCCGCAATGGCAGCTCCGTCTCCTAATTGCGCTGTCATTTTTTTGTTGGGTAGATGAAAAGTAGTATGCCCGTGGCTTCCAATTAAATTTACCCGATGGTGCAAACTATTTGTTTCTATAAAATTATTTACGGCGTGGCCGATGTAGTGCCCGTACTCCGCATGCAGCAATTGATACGCTAGTGCAGTAAGGCTTGTAGCACTTGCCAGCCTTGTTTTCCACGCCTCATCATACGCCAGGCATTCAGCAGCAATTATTTCGTAGCCCCACTTGCCGCCGGTTTCTGTAAACTCTGTAAATGCTATATCCAACCCATCCAGCGAGCTGCCACTCATTATACCAATCGCCCTATAAATCATCTTTTTTAAAATTTTATTTTACTATTTTTACAACATCGGTTTATAGTGCAATTTCAAATTTCAAATTCAAAGTCTCAAAATTATATTCATGGTAATTAATCTAAGCGACCAGCATTCTTTACTAAGTAATTGGGTTAGTGAGTTAAGGGATGTAGACGTACAGAATGACAGGATGCGCTTTCGCCGTAATTTGGAACGCATTGGCGAAGTAGCAGCCTATGAAATAAGCAAACAACTGGATTGGGAAGAAAAAGAAATTACCACACCATTAGGCACTGCTAATTGCAAAGTTTTATCAGCACAGCCCGTTTTAGCAACTATTTTACGTGCCGGCCTTGGCATGCACACCGGCTTATTAAATTATTTTGATAAAGCCGAAAATGCTTTTATAAGTGCCTACCGCAAACACAATCCCGATGGCAGTTTTGAAATAAATATCGAGTACATGAGCTGCCCCGAAGTTGATGGAAAAGTAATCATCATTAGTGACCCAATGATTGCCACCGGGGCTTCGCTGGTCAAGGCCATCCAATTTTTAAAGGCAGAAGGCGACATTAAACAGATACATATAGTATGTGCTATTGCCTGCACGGTGGGCATTGAATATGTTTTAAGGGAACAGCCCAAAGCCGTTATTTGGTGCGGGGATATTGATGATGAAATTACTGCAAAAGGTTATATTGTGCCAGGTTTAGGCGATGCAGGCGATTTGGCTTTTGGGCAAAAAATGCAGGCTTAATTAATTATAAATGTAAAATTTTACCAAATAATACCCAATGCCGTTAAGTTAAGGATTAAAATGTTTGTCTTTACCTCACCCTAACCCTCTCCAAAGGAGAGGAAAGGTCTTAACTTAACGGCATTGAATTATAAATGTAAAATTTTACCAAATAATACCCTTAATTTAATTGGAAGTAATTTTTAAAGCCCCCCTTTGCAGCGTTTTACTCTAAATTAGTATCTTTAATAATATTCCGAATTATAAACTACAATGAGAAAATTAGTCATACTTGCCTGTACATTACTGTTAGCTACCCTTGTAAAAGCGCAGGACCCACATTTTTCACAGTTTTTTGCTTCTCCACTTACCTTAAACCCAGCCTTTACGGGCAAGTTTGATGGGCAGTTCCGTTTGGCAGCCAACCACCGCGACCAATGGCCATCTATCCCCAAAGCGTATGTAACCACTTCCGCTTCTATAGATTTTGCAATCCTTAAAAATAAAGTGCCCTCAGGTGATGTTTTTGGTATAGGTTTTAGCGGCCTTAGCGACCAAAGTGCAGATGCAGCACTTAAATTAAATTACGGCAGCATATCCATGAGTTATCATAAAGCGCTGGATGAAGATGGCTACAATACCATCGGCGCCGGTTTTCAGGGCACGTACAGCAGTGCTATCCTGGATATGACCAAACTTACCTTTGAAGACCAGCTTACGCAAAATGGCTTTACCGGGCAAACTGCGGAAGTGCTCAACAATGGCAAAAACCAAAACTATTTTGATGTAAATGCCGGTGTGCTGTATTCCGGTTCTACGGATGGCTTTAACAACTATTACGCAGGTGTTTCCATATACCATATCAACAAGCCAAGCCTAAGTTTTATCGATAAAACATGGAACCTTTCCAGCCGTATGACGGTGCATGGCGGTGGTTCCTTTCCGGTATCGGATAACCTTTCCGTGTCAACCTCGGCTATTTTTCAAATACAAAACAAAGCCACCGAAACTGTCCTTGGCGGCGCATTATCTGCCAATGTAAACGGCGATCAAAATAACCCAACTAGTGTATATATTGGTAGTTGGGTAAGGCTTGGCGATGCCATCATCCCATACGTAGGTATTGAAATAAATGGCCTACGCATTGGTGCTAGTTACGATATTAACACCAGCAGCTTAAAAGCAGCAACAGCCAGCCGTGGCGGTTCAGAATTTTCTGTTATCTACATTAAAAAACAATCTACCAACGGAAAAGGGATACCTTGCCCAAAGTTTTAGGATTTTTTTTTGTTTAGGAGTTTTTCGTTTTTTCACTTCGGAGATATTGCCAAATTATCCATTGCTGCAAGGCAGTGAAAGAATTCTTAATTTTTAATACTTAATTGGCTGTTTTTGGCTGATTGTTAACCGCTGCCGTTACAAGAAATCCTCGTTCTTTAACTGGCTTTTTTGTTGCCCCGGCCAATACTGCAGCTATGTGGAGCTTCATAGGCCCGTCCGAATGGCAGCCGGGCGGACGTCGCACATTTTTACATTGGTTTTTTAGGGATTTTTTAGTATGCATTATGGGCCTTTTGCTGGTTTGTCTTAATTTTTCTCAAGAAAAAATTAAACCTTTGTCAAGTTCCTCTATTTTGCCAACAACGCAGCTTATCACCTCGGCTTTGCACTAACAAACAGGTTGCCTTTTATAAAAAACCGGTAAAGCAATAACGCATCTTCGGCAGCGTAGGCCACACCAATGCGAGGGCTGCTGGCAATTTTTGTTTCTTCAATATTATAATCATCTTCACCAATAAAAATGGTATCGCTTAATAAATTTAACCCCGTGTGCAGCTTATTAATGCCAAGCGCCTTTGCCACATTGCCGGGCCCTTTTGTAAGTGTAAAGTCCAGCTTTTTTTTACCAGTCCTTACCAGCATATCTTCAATGCCTTCCAATGGTTCTACAGCCCTAACCAATACTGCATGCGGTATATCTTTTTCATTGGTAACTACATTAAACAGGTGGTGCATGCCATAACAAAAATACACATAGGCAGTGGCAGCCCTGGCATACATAGGCTCGGTACGGTTTGTACGCCTGCCTCCATAAGCATGCGAAGCTTTATCTGTAATGCCGTTGTATGTTTCTGTTTCTACAATGCGCCCGCTGGTTGTTATACCATCAATATTGGTAACTATAATTTTGCCCAGCAACTCTCTGGCAATCAATACAGTATTTTCCCGTTTATAAAAATCAATCGTTAACTTCTTCAACTTATATGTACTTTAGTCACAAATTTAGTAAATCATCATTTAATGCCGTAATAAGCAGCAATGAATTTAAACCATTGGATTGGTTATTGCATTTAGCAAAAACTACTTGCAATAAGCGGCATCAATAAATGCTGGCCATAACAATAACCATCTACAATAGACTATGCTAAAAGACATCATCATTGCCATACAAGCTTACCTGGAAGCGCACCGCTTTATAGTAAAGCACCGGTTATGGAAATGGATTTATATACCGGGCATTTTGTATGCCATTTTATTTGGCGCAGGCATCTATCTTTTCTGGATAAGCAGCGGGCATGCCATCGACTCCTTTTTTTCCATCACCGGCTTAAAAAAATGGATGAATAGCGTGGCAGGCGGCTGGCTTAAATTCTTATTTATTTTTGGGCAGGTTATTTTGCAACTGGTGTTGCTGCTGTTTTATTTCTCATTATTCAAGTTTCTTTTTCTAATCATCGGCTCGCCGCTATTTGCCTACTTAAGCGAAAAAACGGAGGCCATTATGGAAGGCAGGGATTTTCCTTTTAGCTTTGTACAGTTAGTAAAAGATATTACAAGGGGCATCAAGCTTTCGTTGCGCAACGCTTTATGGCAAACGGTCTATATCGTATCTATTTTAATACTCACCTTTATACCTTTTATCGGTTGGTTTACGCCACTAATAGCCATGCTTATTGAATGTTACTATTTAGGCTTCGCCATGCTGGATTACAGCGCGGAAAGAAACCGCTTATCTACCAGCCAAAGTATTGAATTTATTGGCAGCCACAAAGGACTGGCCATTGGTAACGGCATGGTATTTTACCTGATGCACACCGTACCAGTTGCCGGCTGGATAGTAGCGCCAAGCTATGCCGTAATAGCCGCCACCATTAGTTTTTATAAAACAAAGCACATCAAATTATGAGTCCGATAGTTTATTTAGTTCCCTGTGTGTTGGATGAGGAAGCCACCAATACGATACCTCTTTATATTGTTGATGCCGTAAAAGATTGCCAGGTAATTTTTGCGGAGAATGAACGTACCGCCAGGCGCTTTTTAAAAAGTATGTGGAAAGAAATGGTGATCGATAGCTACGAATGGTTTACCATCCACAAAGCTGAAGAAGAACAACGGAATGCCTTTCGCCAAAAGCTAAAGGAAGGAAAAAACATTGCTATCATCAGCGAGGCTGGCTGCCCCGGCATTGCCGACCCAGGGCAAATATTAATTGAAGTGGCACAACAAATGAATGTTACGGTTAAGCCTTTAGTTGGGCCAAGCTCCATCTTATTAGCCCTTATGGGCAGTGGCATGAACGGGCAACAATTTGAGTTTGTAGGCTACCTGCCGATAGATAATTTTGAAAGGATAAAGGCTATTAAAGAGTTGGAAGCAGCCTCACAAAAAAAGCGAGGTTCCATCATTTTTATAGAAACCCCTTACCGCAACAACCAGTTGATAGAAACGATTTTGAAAACTTGTAAGCCCACCACAAAAATTTGCATTGCGGCAGAACTTACTGGCGCTAACGAATATATAAAAACTAAAACGGTGGCTGAGTGGCAAAAAGAAAAAACCGACTTCCATAAGAAGCCGGTTATATTTTTATTGTTAGCGTAGTGGCAATTATCTTACAACCGGCTTCATAGTAATTATCTTATCCACTATAAACGGGCTGTATCCACGCCAGGGTATAGAACCTTTATATTCCCTGTAGTGCAGGTCGAAGTAGTTGCCGCTGTTGTTCATCAGCACATTGGCAATGCTATCATCAGCAACAGAAAACTCAAATTCGTAGCTCTGCACGCCGCCAACAGTTTGAGCCCTAAAGCCGGATTGTATCAGTTTGCCTTCGTAGGTCTTAAATACGTTGCCCTTCTTTACCACGTAATTTAACTCGCCGCTTTTAACGCCCTCGCCAAAAACGTAGTAAAAATTCCACCAAAGAAAAAATGCCAATAATACTACTGCTATAAATACGAACCATCGCATAAATCTTGTAAAAGCACCTGTTTGTTTAGGTTGTAAAGGCGCTGGTTTAATACTCTCCATTGTTGTTGTTTTTTTAGTTAATTATAATCCGTATTTATCAATCAGGTAAATTAATATGGCCATATTTACTGCTCCAAGATGTAATTCTCTTTTGTTAACATTTTCAAATACATCCGTAGCTGCATGGTGAATATCAAAATAGCGCTGGCTATCAGGTACCAGTTCTGCACAGGCTGTGCCAATCTTTCTTAGCGGGCCAACATCACTGCCGCTGCTACGCCCTGTAAAATCGTACACGCCGTAGTTTAGGAACAAATCCTTCCATTGTGTTATTTTACTAATTTGCGCTTCGCTCATCTCCAAACTAAAGCCACGTGGGGTAAATCCTCCCGCATCGCTCTCCAAAGCAAACAAATGGGTTTCTTTGTTTTTTTCTGCCAGTTCTAAATATTTATCGCCACCGCGGCCGCCATTTTCTTCATCCATAAACATTACTGCCCTTACTGTTCTTTTAGGCTTTATACCGGTTGCTTTTAATGCACGTAAAACTTCTATGCTTTGCATTACGCCAGTGCCATCATCGTTGGCTCCTTCTGCCAAATCCCAGCTATCCAAATGGCCACCAACAGTAATTATTTCTTTGGGAAATTCGCTTCCTCTAATCTCCCCTACTACATTGTAAGAAGTTGTATCCGGCAGTACAAAACTTGTATTGGTAAAAGAAGCTGTTAGCTGCATCCGAAGTTTTAATTTCCTGCTCAGCCATTCCGCATCATTGGTACTAATGGCAACGGCAGGTATTTTAGGGAAAGAATCGTTGTACTTCATTGCGCCGGTATGCGGGTAATTATCCGTATTGCTGGCCAGCGAGCGCACCATAACACCAATAGCGCCATAGCTAGCAGCCTTGCTGGCACCCTGCCAACGAGAAATGCCACTTTCACTATACGCCCTAAAAGTCTGCACATAAGTAGGGTTCATCACAAAATTAAAAAATACTATTTTGCCTTTAATAATGGCAGCGCCTAACTGGTCGAGCTGCTTAAAGCTGCTTACCTCAATAACGGGTGCGTTAATGCCTTTTAGCCCCGTACCAAGCGAGTTGCCCAGTGAACATAAATGGAGTGGGTACTTTTGCCCGGCGAATTGTATAAACCCTGTTTCTTTAATGCCCCTAACCCAATGCGGCACCTTGCATTGCTGCAGGTAAACTGTGTCTGCGCCTGCATCTTTCAGCATTTCAAACGTAGCTTCTACCGCCTTTTGTGCCGATGGCGAACCGCTTATGCGCTGCCCGATTTTTTTACAAAGAAAACGCAGGTTTTCGTAAGCCTTGCCATTGGTAAGCACTTCATCGCTTATCTTTTTAATGGTAATAGAATCTTCTGATTGAGCAATGCTGGCCAGGCAGCAAAAAATAAAAGCAATAAATGGTACAATTTTTTTCAGCATTAGTAAATGATTGTTTGGGCAAACTTAGTCAATTAGAATTTATCGTTTTATGTTTTTTGCTTTTGGCTATGTGCCGCTCATTGCAAATTCAATTTCACTTTGCTTAACTGCCCGAAAGAATCCTTAATCCTTAATTTAAGGCCGTTAACTTAAGAATTTAAATATTTGTCTTTACCGCACCCTAACCCTCTTTAAAGAAGAGGAAAGGGCTTAACTTAACGGCATTTATTCTAAATTTTTAATTAGCCCTTTGTTGCCCCCCAATATAACAGCCAAAGCCTCCCTGCCTCTAAAGGAAGGTTCTTGGAGTATGATACTTTGAAGCACTTTTATAATTGGCAGAGTCTAGAAGCCTCCTTTGGAGGGCAGGGAGGCTACTATCGAACCTTTATAATATATCAATTGTTGAATTTTCCATTAGCAATATTATCAATGATCCATTAATCAATTATCAATTAAAAGATTGGTAATTTTGCCTCCACAAAAAGATATTTATCATGAACATTGCGATTGTATGTTACCCTACGTTTGGCGGTAGTGGCGTATTAGCGACAGAATTAGGAAAAGCATTAGCCGATAAAGGTCACAATATACATTTCATTACTTACCAGCAACCAGTAAGGTTAAGCCATTTTCATACTAACATATTTTATCATGAAGTAAGGGTGCCTACCTATCCTTTATTCGATTACCCGCCATACGAAACGGCTTTATCCAGCATGATGGTAGATGTTATTACCAACAACAACATTCAGCTGATGCACGTGCATTACGCTATACCACACGCTTCTGCGGCATACATGGCCAAGCAGATATTAAAAAAGCAAGGCCGCCATGTACCGGTAATTACTACTTTGCATGGCACCGATATTACTTTGGTAGGCAGGGATAAAACGTACAAGCCTGTAGTAACTTTTTCCATGATGGAAAGCGATATATTAACGGCTGTATCGCACAACTTAAAAGAAGAGACCTATAAAAATTTCGACATCGACAAAAACATAGAAGTAATACACAACTTTGTGGATGTAAAACGTTTTCACCGCAAACCTGTAGATGCCTTTAAGCAACTGATTGCACCAAACGGCGAAAAAATAATTGTACACGCCAGCAACTTCCGTAAAGTAAAACGGGTAGAAGATGTGATTAATACTTTTTTACTGATAAACGAAAAAATGCCCGGCAAGCTTTTATTATTGGGCGATGGCCCGGAAAGGCCTTATGCAGAATCTATCTGCAGGGATTGTGCTGCCATCAATAACATCAAGTTTTTAGGCAAGCAAGAACAAATGGAAGACATCTTACCAATAGCGGATTTATTTTTATTAACCAGCGAATACGAAAGTTTTGGATTAGCGGCATTAGAAGCAATGGCTGCGGAAGTACCAGTAATATCTACCAACGCAGGAGGCTTACCCGAAATAAACATCAATGGCTACAGTGGCTACATGAGCAATGTGGGCGATGTACAAGACATGGCTAAAAACGCACTGGCAATTTTTAAAGATAAGGAAACCCATAATCGTTTTAAAGCTAATGCACTAGCGCAAGCTATTAAATTCGACATTGATAATATAGTGCCGCAGTACGAAAAATTGTATGAAAGCCTTGTGTTTGAATTAGCGCAATAAGCTACCTTGAGCGTAACCAGCTTTCTGGGTTAAGTTCTTGTTTTTCTTTGCTTAAACTAATGTCTACGGCACCGATACCATCCAGGTTAGCGGCAACTTTTCCGATTACCTGCCCGGTTTGTACTGTTTGGCCTTTGGTTAAGCTTACATTAGTCAAGTTACTATAGGCAGTAAAATATTTGCCAGACTTAACTACCACTAACTGCACATCATCATAATTATTTACCAGTACAACCTGGCCACCAAAAATAATTTTAACAGGTATACCAATTTCGCAGCCAATAGAAATGCTTTGGCTCACGATTGTCATTCCTTCAATTTTGTTAGTGCCATAATGTATTAACGTATAACCTTTGTCAACCGGCCATGGCAAATGATGTTGGTTTTTTTCAAAATTATCATTTAACGCAACATCTGCACTTGTAGGCAATAGGTCTTCTTGTTGTTTTGCGGGAGCAGCTGTAACTTTCTTTGGTGCTTTAGTAATTGATTTTGTTGCATTATTATCTGCATTATTGTTAGCCGCACTATTATTTTTTAAAGCTTTTGCATCGGCTTTTGCTTCTGCGTCCCTCGAACGCTTATCTTCTGTAGCCTTGGCCAAACTTGTTTTTCTTGCTTCGTCAATAGCCCTTCTAATTGCTGCGGTAATAGCATTATTCACCTTCTGCATCTGCTTTTTTCTTGCAGCTACCTGGTTGTTCAACTCTTTGCCCTGGGCTTTTAATTTTTTCACTACGTCGTTCTTTTCCTCTTGCTGGGCTTGCAGTACATTAATTTCTTTACTCTGGGTTTGCAGTACGGCACTCTTCTTTTTTTTGTTGCCGCTTAGTTCATTAATACGGCTCTTTAACAATTCTTGCGTACGCAAAATATTTTCGCCCTGCATTTCGCGGTAGTTGCGGTAGCTTTTTAAATAGGTTATCCTTTTGATGGCATCATTAAAATTTTTGGCCGAAAATATAAAATTTAAAAAATCAGAATTGCTCCTATTCTTGTAAGAGTACAGCATGCTTTTTGCATAATCTTGCTTTAGGGTATCCAGCAGTAATTGCATTTTATTAATGTCACGTTGAGATTTGTAAATGGTATTGTCGAGTAAATTAATATCGCGGTTAATATTATCCAGTACATTTTCCTGAAGGCCCAATTTTTTATTGATTAATGCCAGCGTACCCATATTTTCTTTGGTAACTTTTTTATTCTTATTCAACAGGTCCTGGGTTTCTTCAATATCCTGCTTTAGTTGCTGGCGCTGCTTTTCAAGGTCTTGCTGCTCTTTGCTTGCTGGTGCTTGCGCAATAATGCTGGTGCTAAAAATAAAAATTGAAAGAAAGGTTATTATGATTTTGGCCATGTGCTGAATTTACCGATAAATAAAAATAATTCAGTATGCAAATAATTATTTGGGCAGTACCCACATTTACATAAGTACAAATAAACGCTTAGTTACGTTTATAATTTTTAGGGATATTAAAATTTATAGTCAATTCTTTGTTAAACTCCCACTGCTTAAAGTCTAGTTGAATGTCAAGCTTATTTTTTTCCGACACAGTTATTTCCCTATAAGTAGCAAAGTTAATGTTGTTGGCATTTTCAAAATTGTTATACGTTATATCTGCTGTGCGGTTACGGTTAACGTCCACATCATCCAGCTTGCTGTGTATTAAAAACCCGTTGCTCTTATCAATGGTAAGCAGGTGCTTAAAATATTTTCCTATAGTAGCCAACAAAATTTTCGATTCAGTTTCTTTGTATGATACCACGCTATCTTCTAAAAAAAGAGGATTGCCAACCAGGAGGCTTTGCAACGTTTTAAAATCGAAAGGTATTGCAGTAACCTCGGTTAAATAACCAATAGAACGGTACTGTACCTGTTTATTGATTTTATCTACCACAAACACGCTGTCTTTATTTATAAATATCCTAAAGGCCTCAATATTAAAAACCGTGGCAAAGCCAGATATCCAGATAAGGCTATCTTTTATTATTCTTATATAGGCTGTAATGTTAGGCTGCTTGCCTTTGCTATCCTGGTATTGCACTTTTACTTTAGCACTAAAAGTTTTAAAATCATTCTCTTTGCTGTGCACGTTAGCCAATGCTTTTTTTACCATTAAAATAGAATCCCTGTCGGATGTAGTGTTGGTAATTTTTACAGAGACTGTATCTTTTTTAGCAACCGCAGCTTGTATTTTTTTTGTGCTTTTGCAGCTAGTTGCCGATAGGGCCGCCAGTAATATTAAAACAAACAAAAACGGTTGTATGGCCTTCTTTATTATCAATAACATTTTTAAATAAATTTTATAATTTTCCTGTATGCCCAAAACCTCCTTCGCCCCGTATGGTTGCATTAATTTCGCCTACTGGTATTAAATCAGCTTTTGTTACAGCGGCAACTATCATTTGCGCTATACGGTCGCCATGGTTAATGGTTTGCGGCTCGTTGCTTAAGTTGATAAGTATAACTTTTAGCTCGCCTCTGTAATCGCTATCTATTGTGCCGGGGCTATTTAAGCAAGTAATGCCTTGCTTGATGGCCAAGCCACTCCTTGGCCTTACCTGTGCTTCGTACCCTTCTGGCAATTCAATAAACAAACCGGTTGGTACCAAAGCCCTTTCGAGTGAGTGAAGTATGATGGGCTGAAGCAAGTTGGCCCTAAGGTCCATGCCTGCAGAACCAGTAGTTGCGTAGGCAGGCAAATCGTTATTAGACTGATTGATAATGTTGATAGCTATATTTTGCATGGCAGCAAAGGTAAGGTTGTGAATATTATTATATCTTTTAAAAAAGATAAAATAATGCATAAAAATTTAATGTTGATAAGTTAAGGATTATATGTTTGTTTTATTTAATCATAACCTTTAACAATGGATAGCAAAAAGCCTTAACTAAATGGCAGGCATAAAAATTAATGAATTGCTTAAAGCATGCCATCCAACTTAAGGCACATGCCCGGCTGCTACTTTTCTAATAAGATTGTTGCGTATGCTACCAACCCTTCTTCCCTGCCAACAAAACCCATCTTTTCGGTAGTGGTTGCTTTTATGGAAACATCTGTAATTTGTAAGTTAAGTATGCCTGCAATAACCGTTTGCATCATTGGGATATAGGCTTTTATTTTGGGGGTTTCAAGGCAAAGGCTGCTATCTATATTTACTATGTGGTACCCTTCTTTCTTTATGAGCTCAAAACTTTTTTGCAGCAAAATTTTGCTATCTATATTTTTAAAAGAATTATCCGTATCCGGAAAATGCACACCAATATCGCCGAGGCAGGCAGCGCCCAGCATGGCATCGCAAATAGCGTGCAGCAAAACATCTGCATCGCTGTGCCCTAAAGCACCTTTGGTATGGGGTACTTTAATGCCGCCTAACCAAAACTCCCTGTCAACAACTAACTGATGAAAATCGATGCCAAAGCCAATGCGCAACCCCATTTTGTATTATTTTTTATTTGTTAAATAAGCGCAAATGTAAAGGCTATTTAATTGATAATTCCTTAAATGATAATTGATAATTAATCCATTAAAGGCATCAAATGAATAATGAAACTACTTGTACCACAATAACAAAAAACAAAAACGTCCAACCTTGCAGCTGGACGATTGTTTATATTTTTCAAATATTTTATTTTGAGGGCGTGTCGTTTGCAAAATCAAATACGAGGCTAAAACGTAATGTATTTGATAATGGGTTACGGTTTACGCCATTGCCTGAAGGTATCAGGTAAGAAAAATTTAAGCCAAACATTTCGTATTTCAAGCCTGCGCCTAAAGTAAAATATTTACGGTTGCCTTTTGATGGGTTTTCGTAAAAATACCCTGCCCTTAAAGCAAACTGGTTTTGGTACCAAAACTCAGCCCCTAAAGAAGCTTGCACTTCTTTTATCTCTTCTGAAAAACCACCAGGGGCATCTCCCAATGAGTTAAACCAGCTGCTTACAACACCCTGGTTGCGGTACTTGTTTACAGATGGCGTATCGTTAGATATTGGTGGTGTTGGCACTAATAATTTATTAAGGTCTAATGCAAATGTAATTTTGCTATCCGCATCAAAAACGCTTGTATAAGCAATTCCTAAACCCAAATTAGCGGGTATGTAATCTTTTTCATTAGCATCATTAGTATATGAAATTTTAGAGCCGAGGTTACTTAGCGTTACACCATAGTTTAACCCGCTGCCATCATCTTTTACGCCTGTATGAAACAAGCTTAGATCAGCAGCTACAGCTGTACCCGCTTTATAAGTAGTACCATTTAAGTCGCCTTTAGCCAAACTGGAATTGATATACCTTAATGCAATGCCTACGCCCAACTTACTAGATAGTTTTCTTGAGTAGCCGGCATCAAATGCAAATTCTCGCGGGCGGAAATCGCCATTTAAATTGCCGTTTAAATCTGTAAACTGAATGTTTCCCAAACTAAAATACCGCATAGAAGCAGTGATAGCTTGGTTTTCGTCTAATTTGTAAAAGCCAGATAAGGAAGCCAGGTAAACATCATTAATATCTAAGCCTCTTAACCATGGAGTATAAGTTAATGCTATGCCACTATTATTTGGATTGAAAGGTGTTTTTGCCAAATTCCAAAAACCAGAATTAGCATCAGCCGGTGTGGCTATGCCCGCATCTCCCATGCCGCCTGCGCGTGCATCTGGCGAAATACGTAGAAAAGGTACTGCTGAAGTTACTACGTTGATACGGTCGGCAGTTTGTGCTTTAATAATGCTGGTAATACTAGCCAGCAATAGGGTGAGGGCAGCTAATTTTATCGATACTTTTTTCATTCGTAATTTTGTCTTGTTTAAGTAGACATAGAATCAATAAGCGTTTTTTTTTGGTTTGTGTTAGATTGATAATAAATAAGTTAAAAAAAAATCATTATTTGTTTGTGAAATTAGAAGATTTTTTTGAATCAACCGCAAAACAAAAGCGCTAATAAATAATTTTTATTAAAAATATTTATATGGCAGCACATCGATTTCTACCAAAAACGATACTAAACATGTTTTTATTGTAACAAAAGGGTGACTAGCATGCCCGGATTTTATATACAATATTTAAATTATAGAATTAATAAACTAAAGTTACGCGGCAAATGCTGCTGACGGAAGTTTTAGCAAATAATGACAACTTTTTTTATATATACTAAAACTACTTAGTAAATTAAAAACGTAAATAAAAGTACAAGCAGCTGCTAAATTTTTGCTAAAGAAAGTAAAACAAATCACTTGTTAAAGCTATATGCGCTAAAATATTTATATTCGCATTCAATACCCAAAAAACAATATTAAAGAAAACCTTTCGTTAAATAATTTGCAAAACGAACGCACATGCAAAAAACATTTTCTGGTAAAAGTTTATTAATCCTGGCTGCTGTTGCCATTTCTTTAGGTGCCTGTAAAAATGGTGGCCTATTTGGTAAGAAAAAAAATTCATCATCAGTAACCGGCTGGAACTATGATGATAAAAACATGGGCAATTACCATGTAGCTAAAATGAAATACCCGAAAGCGGGCCCTGGGCTGGTTTTTGTACAGGGTGGCACCTTTGTAATGGGTGCTAAAGAAGAAGATGTGATGGGCGATTGGAATAATATTCCGCGCCGCATAACTGTTCCTTCTTTTTTTATTGATGAAACAGAAGTAGCAAACGTACACTACCGAGAGTACATTTATTGGCTCGAAAATACTTTTGCTGGAGATACTGCTGTAATGCAAAAAGCATTGCCAGATACCCTTTGCTGGAGACAAGAACTTGCTTACAACGAACCTTACGTAGAATATTACTTTAGGTACCCTGCTTATAATTATTATCCGGTAGTTGGCGTTAATTGGTTACAGGCGCATGATTTCTGCATCTGGCGCACCGATAGGGTTAATGAGTTAAACTTATTAGCTAAAGGCTACCTTAAAAAAGATTTTGCCAAAAAAGAAATGAGGGGCGGTGGCGCTGAAGGTTCTTTTAATACAGAAACTTATTTAATGAACCCGGAACTGATACAAGGCAGGACAAAACCTAAAAAATCTGATCTTAGGGATGTAAGTGGCAAGCCACGTGCAATAGTTAAAATGGAAGATGGTATATTAAACATGGGGTATCGTTTACCAACAGAGGCCGAGTGGGAATATGCAGCTTATGGTTTGCTCGACCAAAACCCTAACCCTCGTAAAAAAGAAGGCAAAAGCGGCGAAGAACTAATAGCTAACCAACAAATTTACTCATGGAGCAACAACCCTAATGGTTTACGTGATAACCGCCGTGGTAGCTGGCAGGGTAAATTTTTAGCCAACTTTAAACGTGGCAGTGGTGATAACATGGGTGTTGCTGGTGGCTTAAATGACCGTTCTGCAATACCAGGAAATATAAAAGCATTTTATCCTAACTCGTTCGGGCTTTATAATATGAGCGGCAACGTAGCTGAATGGGTACAAGATGTATACAGGCCTTCAACACCTTCTGACGGTGAAGATTTCAACTATTTTAGGGGAAACAAATTTGAAAAATACTATAAAAATAGCGGTGGCGAATATGAAAGGGATTCTTTAGGCCATCTTAAAAAAACAGCTATTTCTGATAGTTCTGTAAAAAATCGCCGTAATTATCAGCATAATAATTTATTAGGGTATAGAGATGGTGACTCTACGAGTGGTGCTTTTTACCAATCAGGCGAAACTACTTTAATCAGCGATAAATCAAGGGTATTTAAAGGGGGTAGCTGGAATGATAGGCCTTATTGGTTGTCGCCAGGTGCACGCAGGTTTTTAGATGAAGACCAGTCATCAAGCACCATCGGTTTCCGTTGTGCGCAAACTTACATGGGTTCACCAGAAGGAAGCGGGTTTAAGGAAGGAAACATTTTTGGCAAACGCAAACAAAACAGCCGTAAAAAATAATAATATTATTTAATTTAAAAAAGCCCTTCGCCTTTTGGTTGAAGGGCTTTTTTAATATGGGCAGTACGGCAACAATCTTAAAATTATTAAAATACATAACGATATCGAACTTCACGGACGCCTGCCAACTTCAGATTGTAAACGTACATTTTTTGATAATTAACTACACTATATATGAAGTTGAATAAATGTCAATGTTTATAGCATTTGCCAATACTGGTTATTACTGGCTGGTGCCAGGATAAAAGAGCATACTTCACGGAAGGGATATTTTTTCAGTATCTATTAGCCATATCCCCTTTTCATTTGTTTAAAATGGCATACTGTGCCCTTTAGAAGGCAGGTGTGACCTTGCCATTTACAAAGGGTTTCGTTGCAATTACCGATAATACAAATAATCAGGTCGGCCTAGCTGCTCAGTTTGTCAAAGTATATACGCTTGTAGTATCCTTGGCTTCTTGGAGAAGGGGTACATTGTTCAATTGGTTTAAGCAGCGCCGGGCTTTGTTTGTTGTTGCCCGTTGATGTACCATCGCAATGCTGCTTTAGTTACTGGCTATGGCAATCCAGCGACAGGGAGACTTCTGCAAGCTTCTTGTTCCAATAGTAACCTAAAAGCCAGTTGCAATTTAACCGTACCCATAAATGGCTTTAAAACGACCATATAATTCCAGTATCCACCTGCCTTTACCTATTGAAAGGGTGCGCATGCTGCAATACACAGGCGGTACTTAACACATGTGTTTGCTTTTTAAATTACATTTGCGCTCGTTGCTACAAGCACCCACCATTTTCTGCCGCTTTTAATTTTAATGTTGGCTATTCATGGGTGGCATTTGCTACCAGCCAACAAAAGCCATAGTTATTAAAAGCCTGTTGCGTATGAAAGGCGCTTTAGCCCTCGGTGTAATTAAGTATAACCAGCCCCATACAGGTGCAACCTGCGATTGCATTAAATTCTTTCAAAAGGAATTAAAAAAACCTTGCCGGTTTGATTGTTTCTTATTTTATACCCGTATCTTTGCAAACCAAAAATAGATTTAAATGGCAAATCACGCAGCAACCAAAAAAGATGTCCGTCAGAGTGCAAAACGCAATGAACGTAACCGTTATTACGGTAAAACAACCCGTAATGCAATACGCGACATCAAAGCAATAGACAATAAAGAAGGCGCTATCGAAAAGTTACCAAGCGTAAACGCTATGATTGATAAATTAGCTAAACGTGGTACTATCCATAAAAATAAAGCATCTAACTTAAAAAGCAAGCTGGCTAAAAAAGTAAATGCCTTAGCAAAAGCAGCTTAACTATAGCTATAAAATTATTAAAAAGCCTGTCGAAATAAGTTTGACAGGCTTTTTTTATTAATTATTTTTGTTCCTTGCCGGTAAGCCGGCAAGGCGTTTAATACCGTTATATTTTCTTATAATATCTATCCCAATAGCTTGGTATCTTACAGGTTAAATTTCTTTATTAACGAGTAAAGATTTGTTTAATCTCCCACTACACATTCCTTAACTTACCGCCTTACCGGCTTACCGGCAAAAAAGCCTTTTAATGAAACAGCTACTTCTATATTCCTTTACTTTACTATCTCTTTATACTTGCTATGCGCAGCAATGCCGTTTCAAAAAAAGCAGCGGCAAAGAAACCGCCACGTATTTTGAAGCCATCAACTGGTACAAACAGCTTGTTAAAAAATCAGCTTTAATACTTGTAAAAGAAATGGGCAGTACAGATGCTGGTTATCCTTTGCATTTGGTACTAGTAAGCAATGATGGCAGGTTCGATGCTGCTAAATGGCATGCACAACATAAAGCCATCATCTTAATTAACAATGGCATACACCCTGGCGAGCCTGATGGTATTGATGCCAGCATGATGCTAGCAAGGGACATTGCCAATAAAAAAATTAGTATCCCTAATAATGTTGCGCTGGCATTTATACCTGTGTACAATATTGGCGGCTGTTTAAACCGCAACGCATTTTCCAGGGTAAACCAAAACGGGCCTGCAGCATACGGGTTTAGAGGCAATAGCCAAAACCTGGACTTAAACCGGGATTTTACAAAAAGCGATACCAAAGAAGCCAGGGCTTTTGCACAAATTTTTCATTTGCTAGACCCTGATATTTTTGTAGACAACCATGTAAGCGATGGCGCCGATTACCAGCATACCATAACGTTGATTACAACGCAGTATGACAAGCTCGGCGGTAATTTAGGCAACTGGCTCAAGCAAACTTTTGACCCACAATTATATAAAACCATGAGCGGCAAAGGGTGGGATATGACGCCTTATGTAAATTTTGAAACTGCTAGCCCCGATAATGGTATGGAAATGTTTTATGATGCGCCCCGCTACTCCACCGGTTATGCAGCATTATTTGCAACCGTTAGCTTTATGCCTGAAACACACATGCTAAAGCCTTATGCAGACAGGGTTACAGCTACCTACGCTTTATTGCAAACAATAATTGCAACGGCAGGTAAAAATGCAGATAGCCTTATATTGCTACGCAAACAATTAAAAAAAGAAATCGCCACTCAACATAAGTTTCCGCTAAGCTTTAGTGTTGACTCATCCCAATTTGGCTACACAACTTTTAAAGGGTACGAGCAAGCTTATACCACCAGCGAAGCAACCGGCTTGCAAAAAATGTACTACGACCATAGTAAGCCTTTCACCAAACAGGTGAAGTTTTTTAACAGCTTTAAGCCCAATAATTTTGTCAACAAACCAACAGCTTATATCATTCCACAGGGATGGTACCAGGCAATTGATTTATTGAAGCTGAATGGCGTTAAGGTTTTGCCGCTATTGAAAGATAGTATGATTGAAGTAGAAATATACCATATTGATGATTACAAATCATCGCCAAGGCCCTATGAAAAACACCATAAAAATAGCAGCGTAAAAATTTCTTCAAGCAAACAAGCCATCCATTTTTTAAAAGGAGATGCTTATATTCTAATGGATCAGCCAACCAACCGGTATATTATCGAAATGCTGGAACCTACTGGCGATGACAGCTTTTTTGCATGGAATTTTTTTGATGCCATCTTACAACAAAAAGAGGGCTACGCCGATTATCGCTGGGAAGATGTTGCAGCCAAGGTTTTAAAAAATGATACTAGCCTGCAGAAAAAATTGGCAGAAAAAAAATTAGCAGATATAAAATTTGCTGATAATGCATCAGCGCAGCTGGATTTTATTTATAAAAATTCTCCTTATTACGAGCCTGCGCATTTGCGGTACCCCGTGTTTCGTGTTTTGTAATAATTTATATTCGCAACATAAAAATTATACTGCATGAGCAATGAGACCTACGCCATTCCATTACGTTATAGAAAAATGGAAAACCTACACATTGTTTTTTGGTTGCTGAAAGATATAAGCTGGTGCATGATATGGAAGCCATTAGGTATTGCAATGATTTTTCCAACGTTGATAATTGCTATTGTAATTGCCCTTCGTACCAGGCAATATATGAGTGAAGTATGCCACAACGTAGCCATCGTTGTTTGGATAACTGCCAATTCGTACTGGATGGTAAGCGAATTTTTACATTTTGATACCAAAGTTTTATTCGGCGTATATACTTACAAGCATTTAGCTATCATTCCGTTTGCTTTGGGTATTTTAATATTGGCCTATTATTATCTGTGGTGGAAACCAAGGCACCCCCTGGCGTTGGAAACGATGTAGCAGCAAAGGTCTGCGGATAATAACCAAATACAAATGATGATCTGTTTTGTGTTGGGATGTTTTTTAAATAAAAGTTACAATACCATTCCTAATGGCATACATAACTAGCCCTACCCTTGTTTTTAAATTCAATTTTTCAAAAAGGCTATCGCGGTACCCATCAATGGTGCGTGGGCTAACATACATTTTGTCAGCAATTTCTTTGTAAGTTAATTCTGAGCAAATTAGCTTTAAAAAGCCTGTTTCTTTTTCGTTAAGCTGTATCAAAGTTTTTAGCTCATTATCAGCATTATCTATTTTATTAATGGCATTTATTAATTTGTTACTAACTAGATCGGAGTAATAAAAACCCTTTGTCATTAGGGCGTCAATTGCTGTATGTAATTCAACAGGATGGCAATCTTTTAAAAGATAGCCCTTTGCTCCGCTCCTTAGCATACGTATAATTGCATTTTCGCTATCATACATACTAAGTGCCAGCACTTTTACTGTAGGGTAATTTTGCTTTAGCCAATTAGCAGTTTCATAACCATCCATTTGTGGCATGTTTATATCCATCAACACTACATCTGGTACATTATGGGTGGTTATTTTTTCAGTTAGGTGTTTGCCATTATCGGCTTCAAATAAAACGGTGTGCCCTAAATTTTTTACAACAGTTGCAAGGCCATTGCGTAGCAACACATGGTCGTCGGTTAATACAATTGTCGCCATCCCGAGTTTAAGTTTTGATGATTGAGCTTTAGGGTTAGTGGTTCTTAATCTCAATGGTTATAGAAGTACCCGCCCCTGCATCCGAATGTACAAAAAATTTGCCACCTATCAGCGTAGCCCTATTATCCATGCTTTTTAAGCCAATGCCGGTTTTTATAGATTGCAGGCCTGCCATATTAAAACCAATACCATTATCGGTAATATTTAACCGAAAAATTGATGGTTCATATTGAAGCTGCACGCAAATATTTTTTGCCCCAGAATGTTTTATGGCATTGTTTAAAGACTCTTGCACAATGCGAAAAAGTACCATTTCCTTTTTAGGGTCAAGCTTAAACTGGCTGCCTGTAATAAATAAGTTTGTTTGAAACTGTCCTGTGTTCTGCAATATTTTTAATTCGCTTGCAATGGCTTGCTCCAGCCCTAATTCATTAACTTTATCACCGTGCATGCTACGGCTAAGGTCGCGTAAATCAGTAATGGCCTTGCTTACCAATTGCCTGGTATCATCTACTTTTGTTTGTATGGCCGTATCTAAATCAAGCGGAAAAGTATTGAGGTGCAGCTTTGCAAGGCTTAGTACCTGGCCAATATTATCATGTATTTCCTGAGAAATTGTCGTAAGCGTCTGCTCTTGTATTTCTATTTGGGTTTGCAACAGCGATTGTTCGTATTCCTTCGTCAGCAAGTTATTTTCTAATATTAATTTCTCTTTTTTTCTTGAGTTGATGATAAAAAAGGTTAAAATAAAAGAGATAAGCATAACAAGTAATAATACCGCCGCAACAATAGCAATTGTTAAGTCTGAATTCATTTAAGGTCTATTTTTCTATTGTAACACATGAAACCGTATGAAAAAAATATGTACATTAATATATTGAAGGAATCATGCACTATCCACAGGTTTACCAATAAAGTATTTTCGTTTAACCGTATGTAATTCCACAAAGAAAATACCAACGCAGTACAACAACAATATGAAAACAGCCCTAAAATAAACCAAAATAATGGTATCCCGGGGTGTAGCTGCACTTCATCCCGTTCATAAATTTCCAGCAAAAGCATTAATACCCATCCCGTAAAAAAAAGATAATTTACACATACCCATTCGTTTAAAAAATGAGAAAAACTATGGTGGTAAAATAGTAAAAAAATACCAAATAAGAGGCTTCCATAGTAGCAGATGGAAAGCACTTCGCTTCTTAGCCTTGTAACTATATTTGGCTTAAAAAATAAATATAAAATCGTTATTTCAATTGGAATATTAATATTGTAAAAGATATACTGCACCTTTTTATTATCTATTAATACCCTTGCCAATTGTGGGATACTTGCTGTTATTACAAGCAATAAAATTAAAATGCCTGACCTGGGGAGTTTTTTAATAAAAAAAATACCCACTACCACAGGCAATAAAACACTCCAGATTGATATTTGATTTATTAAATTTTGGATTTATAATATTACAAAATCGATTTGACAATATTCAAATCAGTTTGATTTATCTATCAATGCCGTTAAGTTAAGACCTTTCCTCTCCTTTGGAGAGGGTTAGGGTGGGGTAAAGACAAACATGTAGATCCTTAACTTAACGGCATTGATTTATCTATTATTATTATATTAAATAAACGTACTATTTAACTATGGAAAAATTGTCTTAGGCGGATATTCATTCGCTGGCATTGGAATATCCATTGCTACAAATTTAGGCGGCACCACCGTAGCTGCAACAGATATAGCATTTTTAGCTGCCCTTGCAGGCTTTTCCACTACTTTGTTTACCCCTGCTGTAAGTACTGTAAAAGAGCCTGCCTTAAAAGATTCCTTGTTTACAGATTTTGTTTTTGCATGCGCACCTAATACAACTAATAGGTAATCTGCTACAACCGCCTTTCCATCAGCATCCTTTTCTGACCCATCAAAAAAACGCATTATTAATTCTTTTGAAAATATGAAGGCATTATGAGTATTGCCCATTGCCATAAATTCATCGGTCTTTTTTACTAGGCCTTGCGGAGGCTTTTGCAAAAATTCCGCTTTAAGCTTAATTTCTGTACTGCCTTTTAAAAGACTAAATTCAGACATCATTTCCTGCGCATCCGCGAGGCTAATTTTTTTACCGAAATTTGATGGAGCGTCTGCCATAACTTAAATTTATTTTTTTTATATTAATTATTATGCTAAACTCTGCAATCCATTCCATA
>JANXVN010000261.1 GCA_025351645.1 Ferruginibacter sp. | reverse complement strand
ATCACGGCATCTTCTTCTTGAAAATCATTTTCGTAGTAAAAGCTAATGTCAAGTTTGGTTCTGTTTATTTCCATACCTTTTAACTGCAAGCCATTCCTTCCTCTTATTATCAAATTTATTTCCAATGGCTGTCTTCGTTGTTTTGCTTTAAAAGTTGTCATTACTTTTATGCAGTCACTTATAAAACATCCTGCAATCCATCATGATAAATTTCGCAATTAGTGGCATCAAATTCAAGTACGCAATTTTTCATAACCAGGTATGTTTCATTAAAATCGCACTTACGGGTTTTTACATCGTGGTACCTGTAACTATAAATATTGCTTACCTGCTGCGCAAACTTTTTCTTTATTGCATTAAAGGCTTTTTCTCCATCAATATTGCCAATATAATTTGCACTGGCTAATTTATTAAAGCAATACATAAACAATGCTTTGCCATGTATAAAGCCAGTTTCTAAAACGCTGTTGGCAGTAAAAATATTTTGTGGATCTGTTTCCATTTTTAATTATTATCCTCTTACATTTTTATGGGAGAAGCTTTGATATTTTATATTTAACTCCATTACCTTTATCGCTTCATTTTTTTAAAGTACTTTATTCCATTTAATTATCATTTTTTTGTTACCAGCATTTGTTCCCTGATGAAGCTTCAGTGGCGACGCTCCGTTCAAAAGTGGTTTTCCAATTTGGCTTTTACCACTATATTTATTTGCATCGGTACATGCATTTGAACCCTGGCAGATAGTAATGCAGGCTATAATGCTACCATTACATCATATTGAGATTTGCGGACGAAACAGGAGTCGAACCTGTACCATTGCGGCTTCAACGCATGCTCTACCATTGGAGCTATTCGTCCTTAAATATGAACCGTGTAAAAGAGTCGGGCTTTGCCAACTGGACTACAATGAGGCGGCTACCCACATTTACAAACACATCTTTTGCGGAAAGTAGAGGGTTTGAACTCTTGTGCCGATTGCTGTCTGCATTTTGGATGTTTGATAAGATGATGCATTGCCCCTGGCTTAAGTCAGGCCAATGCATCATCTTTCATTTTAAGTGATAATTAGTTTGTTTGAATTAAGCACCCCTGCTGCAGCTCGCAGGCAATGCTTCTCCTCCCTTGACATCTCTTTATTCAGCTTTTCAACTAATAATTATTTACTTTCCATCTTTTTCAAAAGCTACTTATTTATTTTTTCCAGCCTTGTGATGATCATCCTAACCAGCATTACAGCCACTATTATTTTCATCGTTCATTTTTTGCAACCAGGCTAAAAACAAAAAGCCCGGTTAGATTTTTTACATCTGACCGGGCTTCTATTCTAAAAGAGTTTTTATCTTTTTAAAATAATTTTACACGGTCCATTATAATGTTCATCAGTAAACACAACACTGCCATTGTACCGACTAATATTATCCATACTAAAATAATAGCGGCTCAGGTTTGTATGTAATTTGCTTTTTATCATGCGGTCCTTTTGTTTGTAATTATATATTTTATTTGTTGCATAAAAAAACCCCAACTTTTCGTCGGGGCTATTGTAGTAGTCAGTTAGTTTGGTAACTAAGGTGTTATACAATTTGCCCCTGAAAATGAATGATCCACTAGCGGACTAAACCATTTATGCGTTGCTATATTTTTATTAATTTGTAACATTTATTGTTGTTGGTTATAATTTATTTTGAAGTGCAAAGATGAATTTATTTTTTTCAATTCGCCAAATATATTTTAACAAATATTTTTATCCGGATATTTAAAATCGCGGGGAGGTGCAGTAAAATCAATAGTTTCAACGAAATTAAATATTTTATTCGCAATCATTAATTTGCAATTTATCAATGCATCATTTTTAATTTAAAAAAGTGTTCAATCGTAAGTATGTATAAAAAGTAGTAGTATTTCAAATGATTAGACAAAGAAATTTATCAATGTTTTTCAATCAAATATTTCCAATAACGTTTGGGCATGTGTTGTATGTGAAGCTTCATGTTTTTACGTGCTTTTATGTTAACGCTGCTAAAATATTGCTGCCATAATGTTTGGTATAAAATTTCCTTTTCATCATAAATATTAGCTATTTCCTTTTTATTATGTACGTCTGCTGAAAAATCTATTTGTACTTCAGTAACGGTATGCAGGTCGTAATAAATTCCGTACTTACGCAGCGCATCATAAATTAGCCAACGCTGGTCTGCATACCGGTTTTTAAAATGTGTCAATATTAAAGGGAGTACATTATAATCGGGTTGCACAATTGCATAATACAATTCATCTTTTGTTAATTGAAAACGAACGAATGCTTCCATACGATGTTTTTCCCTATCTACTTTTCTGCTTACTTGCTGCAGTAATAATACAGCTGCATTGGTATAATTATTCTCTACCAAACCTTTTGATGATAGTATATATTGAATATACCCGAGCATGCCATTTTCCACATCTTTTTGTTCACTTAAAAATGTTTTATATAACTGTTGAAAAGCTTTGGGTGTAAGTTTTTGTTTCAACCTATCCATTACCCTTTTTGCCTTAGTTTCATCAGTAATTACATCATGCGTTTTACCAAATAAAGAGGCGGGCGCAACTTCTTTTTTATAGATAGATGGTGCACTAAATTTGTATTCATACACTTCAAAAACGGCGGAAAAAAATCCCGGCCAACTGCCATCGTAGGTAATAATATCCATAATTAAAATAATGCCATTTGAGGAGAAAAATTTGGCTTGTATTTACTATTGCCTTCAGCCAAAATAGAATGCTTTATTTGCGCCGGTAGCCAGTCCTTTACCTCAAATTCGTTACCGGCGCAAATGAAGTAACGGGCACGGTTAAGCGATATACCCATTTTTTTTAAGTGCCCAAAAGTAACCGGCGCAAACTTACGAGCCGCAACAATTTTATTAGCGTTTTGCACGCCAATACCCGGTACCCGAATAATGGCATTGTAAGCCGCGGTATTTACATCTACCGGAAACAAATGCATGTTGCGTAATGCCCAGCTTAATTTTGGGTCAATGTCCATATCAAGCAATGGGTTTTGTATATTTACTATTTCTTGTACATCGAACCCATAAAACCGCATCAACCAATCTGCTTGGTACAAACGGTTTTCACGTACCATTGGCACGGGCGTACCAATTGCTGGCAAGCGATTGTCGTTACTTATCGGCACATAGCCAGAGTAGTAGACCCTGCGCATATCCATCTTTTTATAAAAGCCATTTGCCAGGTATAAAATTTCCAAATCAGTTTCTGGTGTGGCGCCAATTACCATTTGTGTGCTTTGTCCGGCTGGGGCAAATAGCGGCGTTTTTTTAAATAGTTTTCTCTCTTCCCTATTTTCTATAATGGCTTGCCTAACTATTTTCATCGGCGTTATCATGTCGATCCGTTTTTTATCGGGCGCTAATAATGCCAAACTTTTTTCTGTAGGCATCTCCACATTTATGCTCAACCTATCTGCGTATAAACCAGCTTCTTTCAAAATTTCTTCGCTGGCGCCAGGTATAGATTTAATGTGGATGTAGCCATTGAATTTATGTTCCGTCCGTAGTTTTTTTGCAATTAAAACCAGCCGCTCCATGGTATAATCTGCATTGGTAAAAATACCCGAGCTAATAAACAAACCTTCAATATAATTGCGCCTGTAAAAGTTAATGGTAAGGTCAACCACTTCCTGCACCGTAAATGCAGCCCGTTTTATATCGTTGCTTTTACGGCTAACGCAATAGGCGCAATCGTATATGCACACATTGGTAAGCAATATTTTTAGTAGCGATACGCAACGCCCATCTTCAGTATAAGCATGGCAAATTCCATTGCCTGTAGTACCCAAGCCTTTGTTGGTATTTTTCCTTTTACTGCCGCTACTGCTGCAGCTTACATCGTACTTGGCAGCATCTGCAAGTATGGCTAATTTTTCTGTTATCCTATCGCTCATAATTGCGTAATTCTATGACAAATATCTTAGTATAAAATTACTAAACAAGTTAGCTTAGTTATCGTAAACTTATTCACAATTAGGGTTAAATTATATTTTTTTCATTTTATTTAGAGTAAAAAAAACTTTTAATTGCTGGTTGTATTTAAAATTTGATATTTAAGTACGCTTATATTTTTAATAGGGCAACGTTAAACAATCTTTAAACCGCTTAAAATAAGCAGCATAAAACCCAATAGAAATAATGCTGTCAGTATGCAACCAATCATTGCTGGCGGCCCATGTTGTACACTTTACAATAAATGCAGTTTCCCATGCCTGGCTTATGATGGTAGTTTCACTATTTAGATTGCCCATCAAAAAATCTTTAAGCCGCTCATCAAAATAGGGGATTGAAAGAACAAAATCCACCAACTCATCTTCTGTTGCATTTGGATAATTCAAATAAAATAAATGGTTTTTTTGCGATGCCCTTCGTGTATGAATGTTGTTGTTGATTGCCCTGAAAATAATATCTGTTAAATATGTCCTGTTGATAGATTGCATATGTATGTTTTAAAAATTAAAATAGTGAGCCCTGTATGCCGGGGCGTTTAAATAATGAAGTATCTAAACTCCATTCTTCAGCGTTCATTTTATAAAGCTTGCCGTATTTTTTATATTGCTGTGCTACCATTTCGGCTATATGCCCTTCGCCCCGCATGCGCACGCCCCAGCGGGTATCGTTCACTTTGCCATCGTGGCTTTGTTCAATTAAATGCCACACCTTATCTGCATGGTTAGGAAAGTTTTTATACAGCCAATCGTGAAACAAAAACTTAATAGCGCCATTGAGTCGGATAAAAGTATAGGCAGTAAATGTTGCCCCATTATCTGCAGCCGCTTTCATAATGCGCTGCATTTCGTGTTCATTCAAACCTGGTATCATTGGCCCCATCATTACACCCATGCGTACGCCAGCTTTGCTCAACTCATTTATTACTTTTAATTTTTGTTTTGCAGTGGTTGTACGTGGTTCCATTATCCTTCTTAAATCTTCATTAAAAGAGGTGATGGATACCATTGCGGAAACAATTTTTTTCTTCGCCATTTCCTGCAGCACATCTTTATCTTTTAGTATCCAGGAGTTTTTTGTGAGTATGCCAACCGGCTGGTTAAACTCATTGCATACTTCTAACAAACCTCTTGTCAATCTATATTTTTGTTCTGCCGGCTGGTAGCAATCTGTATTGCCACTTAGCATAATTGGTGTAGCATCCCACTTAGGGTGCATTAAAAATTTACGGAGTAATTGCGGTGCATTTTTTTTAATGATTATCTTTTGTTCAAAATCAAGCCCTGCGCTATAACCCCAGTATTCGTGCACGTTTCGGGCGTAGCAGTAAATACAGCCATGCTCGCAGCCTGCATAAGGGTTCATGCTATAGCCCATGCCTACATCTTTGCTTTCAACCTTGTTTACAATTGTTTTGCTTTGCTGCTCTATGTATTGTGTTTTTACATTCCCTTCTTCCCAATTGTCAATACCTTCTATATGCTCCCTTGTGGATTCATTTTTATGAAAACGATTTTTTGTGTTATACTGGGCACCACGTCCCTGAATATAATTCGGGCCGCCGGAACTTTCTTCTATTTCTTCCCCATTTTCATTTGTAAAAGGAGAAGCAGATTTTATTGCTTCGTTATTTTGAGGGGTTACTTTATGATGGTCTTGCTGCAGTTTGTCTGACATGGTTTTGTTATTATTGATTACGAATTAATACATAGCCTCCCTGCCCCCCAGTAGGGTTCCAGACTCTGACAATTTGAGAAGACTTATAAATTTGAATACTCTAAAAACCCTCCTTCGGAGGGCAGGGAGGCTATTTTTTCTACCCAAATAATGCCCCCTGGGTTGTTGTTACCGGTAAGTTTTGAAACTCGAAGCGTTGTACAATTTCATATTTCATTTGCCCTACTGGCCTTTTTAGAAGAAGCATACTATCGGCTATAAACCTACCCGTAAATTGCTTATTACTATACTCCAACCAACCCTTTTCAAACTGCCATGGCTGTAGCTTTCTGGCTATTGTTACATACGGCTCCATAATAAAATGTGCCCGGTGTTCTTTGTTTAGATGCATTAATTGCTGTGCTTCTGAACGTACTTGTTTTACTAAATTTTGGATGGGCAATTTTGAAGTAACATTGATGTAAATAGTGTGTGCCGGAAAACTTTCATAATCCCTTAATTCTACTTTAATAGGATGGTGGCCCATAGCAATTATTTTAAGCCTGTTTACCAACCGTTCTTCCAACATTTGATACTGCACAAAATTTACTAACGTTAAATACGGCTTGCTATAAACTGCGGACTCTGCCTTATAGGTGTCAAAAAATTGTTTCTTTACCTGCATTATTTTATTGCGCAATTCTTCGTGGGGGTTAAGCACCAGTAAATATTCATTTACTATATAGCCTGGGATACTGTTGATATTTTTCATTCTTTAAAATTAAATGGAATGTAATTTTGTTTGCGAATTAATTTAGTATAAATTTACTAAATAATTTAGTTACAACAAAAATATTTTATATGGAAGTGGATAAGTTTTTTGGTAGTGCCTATATTGGTACCAAACGGTTTGCACAACGAGATATACCTACCGCCAGCGCTACTGGTTTTGGCGCAGCCGCCGATGATTACATGGAACGGGGCATTGATTTAAACGAGCAACTGATACGCAATAAACCGGCAACTTTCTTTATGAAAGTGAGTGGTGAAAGCATGATAGGTGCAGGTATTTTTGATGGTGATATTGTAATTGTAGATAGAAGCATTAAAGAAAAAAATGGCAGCATTGTTATAGCCGTAATTGATGGAGAGATGCTTATTAGGCGTTACGATACCAGCATGAACAGAAAGCGGTTAGTACCCGAAACAACTAAGCTATCAGTAATAGAGGTAAGCGAGTTTAGTGATTATAAAATTTGGGGTGTGGTTACTTGTGTGATCCGCAGATTGGAGTCCCCTGCTTAAAAGCAGGGGCAATTCATCACGATTGGCAAATGTAAGCTGATTATGATTTATGAAATGCTATGGTATGAATTGCCCCGGGTTTTAACCCGGGGAGAAAGAAACAATTTGTCATTTTAACTTACCCTAAATAAAACTAGTATGTCTTTTATAAAAATTTAGATTCATTTAGTTTGGTCTACTAAAAACCGTCAGCCGTTTTTAACAGCTAACATCAGGCAAAAAGTATTTGCGCACATCAAAGAAAATGGGCACTTAAAAGATATTTATATGGATTTTGTAAATGGCTATACCGACCATGTGTATTGCCTTATCTCATTAAATAAACAGCAAACAATTTTGGATGTTGTACATCTACTAAAAGGTGAAAGTTCACATTGTATAAACAAAAATAATTTGTGCAAAGAAAATTTTAAGTGGCAAGATGACTATTTTGCTGTTTCTGTAAGCCAATTAAGAGTTAATAGAGTAAGGGACTATATTAAAAACCAAGAGGTACACCACGCAAAAAAACTTTGATAAAGAATATATTGTTTATTGAAAAATATGGATTTGAACTTATTAAGGATTCTCCCTTGTCTCCCACACGTTAAAACTGGTGGCAATTTATTTAATAGCATCTGAAAGGATAAATGCAAGAGGTTGCCACCCCATGAATTACCCCGGGTTTTAACCCGGGGGAAGTAGAATAAATTATAGCACAATAACATGAAAGGCATAGTAGATTGTAATAGTTTTTATTGTAGCTGCGAAAGGTTGTTTGAGCCGCAGCTTGATAACAAGCCCGTTGTAGTGCTGAGCAACAACGATGGCTGTATTATTTCGAGGAGCGATGAAGCAAAAGCATTGGGCGTTGACATGGCTGGGCCGTATTTTTTAGCTAAGCCCCTGATAGAAAAACATGGCGTTACAACTTTTTCCTCTAACTATAATTTGTATGGCGACCTTAGCTGGCGGGTAATGGAAACCTTGCGGATGATTTTAGGCGTAGAAAATGTGGAGGTATATTCTGTTGATGAAGCTTTTCTTAACTTAGATAATTATGAAGGGCACGACTACCAAAAATTAGGTGAGCACATCCGAACGGTGGTAGAGGACTGGACAGGCATAAAAGTATCTGTTGGTATAGCCCCCACAAAGGTATTGTCTAAGATGGCTAACCATCTTGCAAAAAATAAAAAAATAGAAACTGGCTGTGTGATGGTATTAGATACGCAGGCAAAAATTGATGTGGCTTTGCAAGATACACCGGTTAAAGAAATTTGGGGCGTAGGCAGGCAATATGCTGAAAAGCTAAGAGACATGAATGCTGTATATACTGCATTCGACCTCATTAAGAAATCGCCGGAATGGGCTCATAAAAATTTAGGCGGCGTAGTAGGCGTTCGGTTATTGAAGGAATTAAAAGGCGAAGCTACCAGTGAAATAATGGAGCAATTAGAAAATAAAAAAATGATTGCTTCTACAAGGATGTTTGGCAGCCCGGTAGATACTTTAAGCGACATTAAAGAAGCAGTGGCTACGTATACTACCAAGGCGGCAGAAAAATTACGCAGGCAACAAAGCGCTGCAAATATTATTAGCGTTTTTGTAGTACCAAAAGAAATACCAAAGGAGGGCAGCAGTTTTTGCCATGGCCCCAATGTTAGCGGCTATACTACTTTGCCTTTTGCTACTTCTGCAACTAACGAACTTATAAAACCGGCAATGGTATTGGTTGACCGCTTGTTTAGCAAAGGCAGCCAGTACAAAAAAGCGGGCGTTATTTTAAGTGGGCTGGTGCCGGATGCAACCATACAAGGAAATTTATTTATTGAAGAACCAACCAACAATAAACGCAAGCTGATGAGCATGCTGGACAATGTAAATTTTGCTATGAGAAGCAATATGGTAAAGTTTGCGGCCGTAGGTGTTAATAGAGATTGGAAAATGCGGCAGGAATTACGAAGCCCAAGATATACCAGCAGGTGGAACGAAATTAAAACTGTAAAGTAATATCATTCTTTAATTTTATAGCCTGCTAAAATACGTGCAATTCTTTTTGGGCGCCCCTGCGGCTTGGCTATTCACTTCAATCTTTTTTTGCGGGCGGCCCGACGAAAAAAGGATTTTTGTTCTTATCTCCGTCCGAACGGATTCATCCGGGCGGGCCTGGTGCTTCAATCCGCAGGGTATTATTATTTTTAACAGCGTACTGATTGTTAGTTAAAACTACTGCTCCTCCTAAAGCTTATTAATACACTGCTTTTTAATTTTTCATAAATAACAATATTCATCAGTATCAGCAGCATGCCATAAAAAGCATCTTCGAAAGGGATGGTGTAAATCCTTATGCCAAGGTTTTGTGCGCTGTTATAAATTACTACAGGTATGGCTGTAAGAAAACCATTAACAATTAAAAAGGGGATTAATATGATGATGTAAGCAACCAAAAAAGAAAGCGCATCAAAAGTGCTAAAATATTTTTTAAATATATAGATGCCTGCTATAAAAATTGCAGTAAAAATAAAAGTGTAGGATGTATACAACTTTTTATAAAATAGAAGGCCGGTTATTAGGAGTACGACGGCTATTAGTTGCAGAATAATATGTGCGATTGGTCTATTTTTTACATGAGGCAAATAGCAACGGATACACTCATAAATAAAAACACAACAATAAGGTACAATGAAAAAAAATAATACCTCTTCAATAGGAAGGTTGATGAGCTTTATGCCAGTGATATAATTTTGATTAAAGCTCCATATTCCTTTGGCGGTAAAAAAAATATCCCAGGCTACGTAAAATATGGCGGGTAATAAAATTGCCGGAAAAAGGTATTTCCATTTTTTGTAAAAGCCTACCTTTTTATCAAAGCTTAACGCCAACGGGCCTATAAGCGAGCCACAAAGAATTAAGAAATATGTATAGTGCGTATTCATTAATGCTGGCTTTTAAAGTAAGCTTATATTTAAATTGCCTTGCCTACTTTTTTTAGTGGCTAATAAACCCACTTTTAAATACGCTCCATACTGCATAATTAAAGATAATTAAAAAACAAAAGCCAAGAGTGTGACGTCCGCCCGGCTGCCATTCGGACGGGCCTATGAAGCTCAACATAGCTACTGTATTAACCGACACACAAAAAATCAACATTATTAATTAAAATTTTCTTTCGGAGCCAAACTAAATCTGCAATTAATGAACATGATTTAATTGCGTTAAGTTAAGGATTTTTATGTTTGACTCTACCTCACCCTAACCATCTTAAAGGATAGGAAAGGGGTTTACTTAACGGGATTGATTTACATAATATTAATTGACCGGCTTTGCATTCCTAAATTTATCTGCCTTTACTTTTTGCCAATATTTTTTTGCCACTAGCAACATACCAAAACTTTCTCCCCGGTATTTATCTAAATGTTTGTGGTGCATTTTATGTGCCCAGCGGATGGTGCGTATATAGGTGTTATTACTTCTACTAAACCATTTAAAACGCTGGTGGATAATTACTTCGTGCACTAAAAAATAAGCCAGTCCATACAGGGCAACACCAAAACCAATGGCAGCTACCCAGTAAATTTTATATTGCAAGCCTAACATAATCGACAGCCATGCAGGTACGGCGAAAATTAGAAAAAACGCATCGTTTTTCTCGAAAAACCCCGGACCTTTTTGGTGATGGTCCTGGTGCAAATACCATAAAAAACCATGCATAATATACCGGTGGGTAAGCCAGGTAATGCCTTCCATAATAACAAAAGTAAGCAGTATGATGATTATAAAAAGTGCCCAGTGCATGGTAAATAATTATAAAAAAGTGCGTAATAATAAGAAAAACATAAATTGGATCAATAACAAGTTTATCGCAAATTTGTTTTGTTTGTTAAAAGGTAATACATGAAAAACAATCAGCAACAATAAACTTATTAATGCCCAGCAAATATAGTTGTATACAGGTATGGCACCATTGCCTTTCCATTGCCAAAAACCTAATTTAATTGCCACGGGTTCCATTAGCCAATCGAATAAAACTGCTAGGGTAGCACCATCTGTAATTATTGATATGACTTTTACAATTAGCGGTGGCGTTTTGGTTTGTGCGGCAACTTTATCAATAACGCTGGTTAGTAATGTATGCACAGTTATGCCGCAGCAATAAATAATAATAAACCAGTTTAGGCTAATTAATACAGGAACATTTTTAAATTTAACACCCAATACTTTTCCGTAGCTATAGTTGCCGAAAAGTAAGCTGGTGTTTACGCCTATAACTTCTACTGCAAAACCAGCAACGGCTACAATAACAACAAAAAAATAGTAGTAACTATTTTTTTGTTGTTGCGTCCATACCAATAAACCCCCGCTTAATAAAAGGTTAATTGGTGTTGATTGAATGATAAGCGAGCTATTAAAAGCCAATATGCCAACAAGGCCAATAATATGAAAAAGGATGGCTATACAGGTTGCTATTTGATATTTAGAAAAGTTTGCCAACTGCTAGTGCGATGTATTTTTATGCCCTTGGGCAGCTACTAAACCACTTACAATTTTAGCACTTTTTAAACATAAAGGAATTCCACCACCCGGATGCACGCTGCCCCCGCAGAAATAAAGCCCATTTATATTTTTTTCAAAATTGGGCTGTCGAAAAAATGCGGCCAGCTTTGAATTAGAACTGGTGCCATAGAGCGAACCCATATATGATGCTGTTTGGCTTTCTATCATTACCGGGTCAAGAGTATGCTCTGTTTCAATTAATGGGCCAATATCTTCGCCAAGCATACGGCTTAATTTATTTATAACCTGCGTGCGTAATTCTAATTTTAACTGCTCCCAGTTTTGCCCATTATTCGCTGGCGCATTCACCATAACAAACCAGTTTTCTTTGCCTTGCGGCGATTGGGAACTTTCTATTTTAGACGTAATATTGATGTAAACTGTAGGATCGCTGCTTAATTTTTTTTCTAAAAAAATACTGTTAAACTCTTTTTTATAATCTTTACTAAAAAGAATATTGTGCAGTTGTAAAGAATGAAAAGATTTCTTTATTCCCCAGTAAAAAATTACTGCACTACTGCTACGCTCTTGCTTTGAAGTTTTTTTGGCATGAAGGATGTTTTGTAATAAATTTTTGTAGGTAAAATAAATATCAACGTTGCTAACTACCACATCTGCCAATATATTTTCGTTATTTACCACCACTCCTTTTACATATCCTTCATGTTGTATAATACGTTGAACGGGTGTATCAAAATAAAATTGTACTTCTTTTTTAATAGCCAGCTTGTATAATGCATTTGTAATGCTAACCATGCCGCCAGCAGGAAAAAAAGTGCCTTGGTTTTGCTCCAGGTGAGGGATAAGGCTTAGCATTGCAGGTGCCTTATATGGGTTGCTGCCATTATAGGTAGCAAAGCGATTAAATAATTGTACAGCTTCGGGCGATGAAAAACTTTTACTATTATGCTTATGCAAACTGTTGAATAAATAACCGAACTGAATAGTTTTTAAAGCAGCACCAAACCGTTTATTAAGCCAGGTTTTACGTTGGTGCAAAGAATTATCTAGAAAAATTGTACCAATATTATCATACAATTTCTGAGACTTTCGTAAATAATTAGTAACCTTTTCAGGCTGTTCATTCAACTGCTCCTGTAGCTCTTCCGCAAACTTGTTTACGTTTGTATGCGCATGCACTATTTTACCATTTTCATAAAAATATGTACAAGCTATAGCAACAGGTTGATAGCTAAAATATTCTTCTATGGGCTCGTTGGCCAGTGTAAATAATTCTTCTATATTTTGAGGCTGTGTAAATAAAGATGGGCCTGCGTCAAACCGAAAACCATCTTTTTCAAAAGCAGATAATTTACCACCAGGCTGGCTATTTTTTTCATACACTTCAACAGCAAAGCCTTGAACCGCTAAACGGATTGCAGTTGCCAACCCGCCTACGCCGCTCCCTATAATAATCGCTTTTTTTGTATGCATGCTGTATTGTTATTTTATCGATAACATATATAAACTACCCATTTAAAGTTAATCATTCATAGCAAGATATGCCTGCAGTTTTGGAAAAGCAATTTTAAACCATGCTGTATATTTTTGTGGGTGCGATAGGATAGAGTCTTTTATTTCTACTAAGGGCTTGTAACAATAATCGCTTACCTCATCGCCATTGGGGAAGATATTGTTATTATAAGTACCGATAAAAACATGATCGAATTCATGCTCAGTAAGCCCGTTATCAAAAGGGGCCTTATAAATAAAATGGAATGCTTTTTTAAGGGGAGTAGTAAACCCCATTTCTTCAATTAGGCGTTTAGCGGCAGCAGGCAAAGTGGCTTGGCCAGGCGCGGGGTGACTGCAGCATGCATTTGTCCATAAAGAGGCGCTATGGTATTTTTTAGCGGCTCGTTTTTGCAATAGCATCTCGCCTTTATTATTAAATATAAAAATGCTGAAGGCTCGGTGCAGCAAAGCTTTTTCATGAACTTCCATTTTCTCCATAGTACCAATCTGCACATCATTTTCATCTACAAGTATAACTTCCATTGTCACTTTCACTTTATAAAATATTTAATTGGTGCCTTAAGCCAGCTTTTGCTACAATAAACATTTTGCTATAATTTGGTATGCGTATGCGCTGTTCTAAAATATGTACAGGTGGAGTATCCTTTATTTTTTTAAACAACGATAGATAATATTTGTAAGCCACATATACGCCAAACTTTGCCTTTATGGGCAGCTTTAAAATACCTTCGTAAGCAGCAATGAAATCGGCGCTGATTTCTTCTTCAATTTGCAGCTTCATATCGGTAGAAAAGTTTTTGAAATCAACTCCCGGAAAATAAGTACGGCTCAGCAATTCATAGTCATCTTTTACATCCCTCAAAAAATTTACTTTTTGAAAAGCAGCACCTAATGCGCTGGCCGATGGTTTTAATTTTTCGTACATTTCGCAATTGCCTTCGCAAAATATGTAGAGGCACATAAGGCCAACCACTTCAGCACTTCCATAAATATATTCTTTGTAGCCATCACTATCGTATGAAGCTTTACAAAGGTCCATCTGCATACTTTTAAAAAATGCTTCTATTAAATGATGGGGTATGGAATATTTATTTACTGTTGTTTGAAAACTATTTAAAATAGGGTTTAAGCTAATCCTTCTTTGTAATGCAATATAAGTATCATTCTTAAATTCTGATAACAAGACTTCTTTATCAAAATCGTGAAAAGTGTCAACTATTTCATCCGCAAAACGTACAAACCCATATACGTTAAAAATAGGTGTCCGCAGATTTGGATGTAATAATTTAATAGCACTACTAAAGGAAGTACTATATTTTTCCGTAGTTGCTTTACTGCACTGCTGGCTTAATTCATTAAAAAGGTGCATCATACCTTTTGGTTAATTTTTAAGTGAATACTTGTTGTAATATGTATGGTTCATCATTTAAATAATTATATTAAAACATGGTGTTATGTCTTATCAAAATTTTTATTTGTATTTTTTATAAGGTGCAAGATTGTACTTTTAACTCGTAAATATTACTTAATGTTTATTGAACTATTATATTCTCAAAAATATTTCATTACTTCCTTAGCAATTACTTCACCACTTATTATCGCTGGAGGCACCCCTGGGCCCGGAACGGTAAGCTGTCCAGCATAAAATAAATTCTTTACTTTTTTACTTCTGCATGATGGTTTTAAAATTGCTGTTTGTAATAGTGTGTTAGCTAAGCCATAAGCATTTCCTTTAAACGCATTATAATCACTTTTAAAATCACTTATGGCATAACTACTTTTATAAATAATGGCGTCTGAAATATTCTCGCCAATTTTATCTTGAAACCTTTTAATAATTTTTTCAAAATATTTATCACGTAATAATTCTGAATCTCCTTGTAAACCGGTAGCAACTGGAATTAAAAAGAATAAGTTTTCACATCCTGTGGGTGCGGTTGAGGCGTCGGTTACAGATGTAGCACTTACATAAAACA
>JANXVN010000238.1 GCA_025351645.1 Ferruginibacter sp. | reverse complement strand
TTAGTAGTGTCTGTAAACTGAACCGGGGCGCCCTTGCATAAAGGTGCAACAGCTTTAAAGCCTGGAAAAAAGCCTGGGTAAACCCTAACTGGCGCTGTGGTAGAATCTGGGCACAAATTACCAAGCGATACCCGTAATTTTAAAGTATAAACGCCGGCATTACTGTAGGTATGTGTTGGTGTGGCTTGTATAGAAGTATCCTGGCTGCCAGATAATGGTTCGCCAAATACCCACAAATAACCAATGCCGGATTGATTGACTGCATTATTGGAAAAACTTACGGTAAATCCATCGCATGTAGTGGGGATGGGGTTGAGGTGGGCCCTTGTTGCAGAACAATCCCTTACTCTTATATGAAGCTCTTTTCTCGTCTGCCCTAAATAAACGCCATTCCTGTATTCTGAAACGCACACCGTTACCGCATACTCGCCTGTATTTACAATTGACGGGGCATTACCACTAATTAACCCCGTTTTGGCATTGATAGTTACGGATGCACCTAATGGTATTGACCCATTATAATTAGAAAAATAAGGTACGGAAGAATAAGGAGGCGCGGATGCAATTGCCGGCGCAGGGTCTGCCTGGCCAGCACCACTGAACGACGTACAAAATGCATAACTCAAAGAATCTCCGTTTGGGTCTGTTGCCGAAAACGAATATTGAAAATAACTGTTTTCGCATATAACCACTGTATCGTTAACTGGAAAAGTGGGGCTGCTATTACTGATAGCATTTGGCACCGGAGATGATGTTCCTGGAATTTGAATGGTATAAGTGTTGCCAATATTGCCTGAGCCAACAATATTATCCATGTTCTCTATACGGCAACATCTTTGGTAACTGATTGTATAGCCATTTGTGGATGCAGGCAGTTCATAATCATTCAATACATAAGTTACTATTCGGTAGTAACAAATAGCCTGGTCGCCTGAAATGCATGGATCGTCATATACTTTTTGTAATAAGTAAGAACTTGAAAGCGGTACCGTAACATTGGAATAT
Organism: Ferruginibacter sp.; assembly: GCA_025351645.1. Taxonomy (GTDB): domain Bacteria; phylum Bacteroidota; class Bacteroidia; order Chitinophagales; family Chitinophagaceae; genus Ferruginibacter. Next base: position 8,874 of record JANXVN010000238.1, on the reverse strand, counting down.
TGACTGGTAGAAGTGCCATTAAAAAATGTAAAATGTGCTTCTGCATCTATTTGCTGTCCGGTTGCCGCACAATCCATATAAACGGTAAGCGTAATTTTGTACCTCGCATTGGCAGGGCTGGTAGTACCTGGGCCAGTATATTGATAATTAAAAAAACCACCTTTAATGTGACGTGAAAAGCCGCATAAACAACACAAGAATAATAGTATGGTGAGATAAGTCCTTTTCATAATAAAACCCGTTGTTAAGCCTGCAATTAGGATATAAATATAGTTAAAACACGTTGTTCTAAATTAATGGGCTTTTGTTAAAAGTTGTTAACTAAAAAATCTAAAAAAATACCGTCCACCTTTTCCTTTTCTTCCCACATACCCATGTGCGCACTTTGCTGCAGTATACTAAAATACGATTGCAGAGGAAGATGGGATTGTTGCAGCAAGCTTTGCAAAGGGATGTTCGTATCTTGTTCGCCAGCGATAATTAATACGGGCCGTTCAAACGTTTTTAAAATACCTGTCCTGTCTGGTCGGCTTATCATCGCCTCGTAATACTGTATCAGTGCGGCTTCAGTAAATTTTTTACTGTCTTCAATTAAAGCGGATATTTGTTCAGGATAATTGGATGCAAATTTTTGAGTAAATAAGTTGACCGTACTTTTTTTAAAAAAAGAATAAGCACCGTTATTTTTAATAAATGCTTTCCCCTTGCGCCGGGCTTCTTTTTTTTCTTCATTATCTGCCAATGCAGTAGAATGAAATAAACCAAAGCTATTTAAGCAGCCTGGGTATTTTTCTGCAAAAGCAAGGGTTATATAGCCGCCCATGCTATGCCCAATCATGGCAACTTTGCTTGTATCTTTTTTATTATTGCTAATGGTATTTTTTGTTTGGTAAGATGCAGATGCTTTCGTTTCAAAAGCTAATTCAGTATCCACTACCAATTTTATCACCGCCGCATAATCATCTATATCCGCACCGTTTATAAACTGAGATAGGCCGCTTCCGGGAAGGTCAGGTATAATTAATCGCAAGCGGGATTTGAGTACTTCAACCTGCCCTTGCCATACATTTCCCGTTTCGCCAAAGCCATGCAACAATACAACTAAAGGGCCTTCGCCCGTAACCTTATAAAAAATGGATGAGCCTTTAAAGTTGACAGTATTGGTTTGCATAAAACAATATTTTAAAAAGCCTGAAACCTGCGCATGCTCCTGTAAAGCAATAATAGTACAATAGGCAGCAAGGCATTGTTCATTTGTTGCGGTAAAAAAAACCAGCTAATCAATACTATTATTAAGCCTCCAATGGTAACAACAAAATATTTTTTTACCCAGCTTTTTTTACTGTTTATAAAAAAAGCGATGATAACATGTATCGGCCAGGCCCATATCAAGTTAAAATTATTCTTCACCATCGAGTGGTCGGTGCTGGTCCACATAAATACAAATAAAATGCCTAAAGCACCTGTTAAAAAAAACAATAATCCATCAAAACCATTTAAAAAACTAATTGCTTTTTTGTTAGTTGATAAGCTTAGCAAAATGATACCTATCAGCAAAAACGAAAAAACAACCATCGGTGTAAAAAAAGATTGCTTGTTGGTGTTAGCTGTGTACGGATATAATTGATGTTCGCTATTTACTAATTGATGTTGGTGGTTAGTACTGTCTAATGCTTTCATTAAATTTTCCGGCAAAAATTCTGTTTGTTTAGTGGTCATTACCGCATCTGTAGGTTCGCCTAACAAAAGGTCGATGCCTAGCTTGCTCCAGTACTTCCCATTCCTATCCAGGTATTGGTGTATGGCCTGCCTAAACCTGGTACCCTTAGGCAAAACGGGGTTAAGCTCCGGATGGTTGCTTTTGTATTTAACAATGATATCCCTAAGCCTGGTAGTGCAATTATCTAAAAAGAAATCATACTTATAATACTTGTTTTCTTCTCTGGCATTGTGATAAAGAAATTCTTCAATGCCTATTTTTTCAGCTGCGTTTAAATTCAATAGTTGTTCTGTAATGCCTCTGTTTTCCATTTTATACTCTACAATAAAACTATCAAACCTATCTGCATTTACATAGTACATCAATTTCCCCCGTATAAATTTTGTATAAAAGCCAGGGTCCTCAAAATCAAAAGTGCCGTAATTAAAAACTAGGTCTGTTGTAGTAGTGCTGTCAATAATGCGGATTGCACTGTGCCCAAATGTAGCATACAGTTCATCCCCCGGTGTGCAGGTAAGCAACGAAACCCTTATGTGCGAAGAGTCTTGCGCAAATGTATTAAACTGACAACAACAAAATACCAGCATAAAAAAAGCCTGTAGCAATAATTTACAGGCTTTTAGTTTTTTTAATTTTGAGTAGATGGCCATTGATTGATTATTGAAAGAAAGTCTCCCTGCCCTCCAAAAGAGGGTTACAGAAGCCTGATAAAATTGATATTTCTAAAAAAACTGGAAAGCTGCCACTCTTCCAGCACTTTAAAGCTTTTCAAATTGAATACTCCAACAACCCTTCTTTGGAGGGCTGGGAGGGTGGGCTGGATTGGTTTGGCCTGGACTGCCTTGCCCGCTTTTACCTGCTATAATTCGGCGCTTCCTTAGTAATAGCAATATCATGCGCATGGCTTTCCTTCATGCCTGCGTTGGTAATTTTTACAAAAGTGGCGCCTTGTAAAGCTTTAATATTACTGGCACCACAGTAGCCCATGCCTGCCCTTAAGCCGCCTGTATATTGATACACTATTTCTTTTAAAGAACCTTTAAAGGCAACCCTTCCTTCAATGCCTTCGGGTACAAATTTTTTGATGCCGTCTTCCATATCTTGAAAATAACGGTCGCTGCTTCCTTGGGCCATAGCACCCAGCGAACCCATGCCGCGGTATTGCTTAAACCTCCTGCCTTCGTAAATAATTGTTTCGCCAGGGCTTTCTTCAGTTCCTGCAAAAACATTGCCCATCATAACACAAGTTGCGCCGGCTGCCAAAGCTTTAACCATATCTCCGGTATACCGTATGCCACCATCGCTAATGATACCCACATTTTTTCCTTTAAGCGCTGCGGCGGCTTCCAGTACAGCGGTTATTTGCGGTACGCCTGTACCTGCAACAATACGGGTAGTACAAATAGAACCAGGGCCTATGCCCACTTTAACCGCATCGGCACCAGCATCTGCCAAAGCCTTTGCACCTGCTGCAGTAGCTACGTTGCCTGCAATTACCTGTATGCCTTTAAATGTTTTTTTAATGGCTTTTAAAGAATCCATTACGGGTTTTGTATGCCCATGCGCACTATCCAGGCATATAATGTCTACGCCTGCACGATGCAATGCGGCAACACGGTCGAGCGTATCTTTTGTAATGCCAACACCAGCACCAACCAGCAGCCTGCCGAAAGAATCTTTTACTGCATTTGGATTACTTTTTAATTTTAAGATATCGCCAAAAGTTACCAGCCCAATTAATTTGCCGGCCTTATTTACTACGGGCAACTTTTCTATTTTATTTTTTTTGAAGATGAGTTCTGCCTTTTTAAGGTCGGTGCCTTCGGGTGCGGTAATCAGGTTTTCTTTGGTCATTATGCTGCTTACCTTTTCTTTGAAGTTGGTTTCAAAACGAAGGTCGCGATTAGTGAGAATGCCCAATAATTTTTGGTTGGCATCAACGATAGGGATACCGCCAATCTTATTTTCTTTCATCAACCGGATAGCTTCGCCGATGGTAGCATCGGGGCTAAGCGTCAATGGGTCTAATATAAGCCCGTTCTCGCTTCGTTTTACTTTTCTTACCTGGTCTGCCTGGTGGTCTATACTCATATTTTTATGTAGTATGCCAAGGCCGCCTTCCCTTGCCAATGCAATAGCAAGCTGTGCTTCAGTAACGGTATCCATTGCTGCGCTTAGCATGGGCACGTTTAAAGTGATGGTGCTGGTGAGTTTTGCGGTTATATCTACTTCACGAGGCAAAACCTCTGAATAGGCGGGCATAAGTAAAACGTCATCGAACGTTAAGCCTTCACCGAAAAATTTGTTTGATTTTTTTTGAGCTGGAGAGTTGTTTATTATTGGCATAGGCAAAGGTAAATGAAAAAACAATCTGTGCCAAACGGGGAGAAGTAAAGCCGCAGATGCGCAGATTGGGTTTTATAAAATTTTATATACGCCATCTATTAGCGAATTTAAAAACTGAGCCATTTAAATCTACCTTGTATTATTCTGCGAATCTGCGGGCATAATATTATCAAGGGCTTATTTTGTACACTTTACCCGGCAAGCTTAATACGATGCCTTGCATTTCCAGCATCAGTAAAGCCGCAGCCATTGCACTACTGCTTAACCCGCTTTTATAATAAAGCTGGTCTACCTGCACGCTTTCGTTTTGTTGTAATATATCCACCACTATCCTTTCATCGGGCGTAAATTCAATAAATAATTCGCGTTGTTTTTTTTGCGCTGCTTTCGGCATCGGCTTCCAGTTCATCATTTCAAGCAAATCATCGGCACTAGTAATTAATAAAGCCTTATTGTTTTTTATAAGATAATTACAGCCTTCGCTTTTTAAATCATTCGCTCTGCCAGGTATGGCAAACACATCTTTATTATAGCCATTGCCCAGCTCTGCGGTAATCAACGAGCCACCTTTTTTTGAACTTTCTATTACCAGCAGCCCATCGCACATGCCGGCAACAATCCTGTTGCGTTTGGGAAAATTTTGTTTATCGGGGTTGGTGCCACTTAAAAATTCTGTAAGAAGGCCGCCGTGTTCCACCATTTGCTTTGCCATCATTTTATTTTGTGGCGGATAAATTTTATCCAGCCCATGGGCCAGTACGCCTACAGTTGGCAACTTATGCTTTAATGCCGCTTTATGTGCAATGGTATCTATGCCATAAGCAAGCCCGCTCAGTATTAAAACATTTTCTGCCTGCAGGTCTTCTACTATTTTTTCGCATATCATCTTGCCATAATCACTATGGTTGCGGGTACCGACAATGGATATTATTTTAGCCGTATTTAAATCGGCATTGCCACGGTAAAAAAGTAGCAGCGGACTATCGTAACAATTTAATAAACGCTGCGGATAGTTTTTATCGGTAATAAAAAGCGGAGTAATCTTAAACTGCTCTATAAATTTTATTTCAGCTTCGCTGCTGGTAAAGTCTAAAAAAGCTTTAATGCTGCTTGCACGTACAGAGCCAATACCTTCCAGGTGCTCAAGGTCTTTCTTTTTGGCTTTAAAAACAGCCTCAGCGCTGCCATAAGTATTTACTAAGGCTTTGGCATGTACATCGCCAATATTAGGCACAAGTGTAAGTGCTATCTGATATAAAAGGTCGTTTGGCATTGGCTGTGCATTGGTACGAAAAAAGCAATAATAAAAAATATTATCAACACAGCCATATTAATTACTGGTCACGCTCAATTCGGTCCTTCTATTTTGTGCTTTTCCATTTTCGTTGCTATTGTCTGCAATCGGTTTTGCAGCCCCAAAGCCTTTATATTGCAACCTATCTTTTGCTATTTGCTGGCTTGCCAATAAATACTTTACGACTGCTAAGGCCCTGCCATTAGAAAGTGTCAGGTTATCAGGCGTCTTGCCTACATTATCCGTGTAGCCGCTTATTAATATTTTCAATTTCGGGTTGTCGTTCATCAACCGCACAACATCATCCAGCTCCACCATAGAACCAGGCTTTAAGTCCGTTTTTTTGCTATCGAAAAAAATGTTTTTTAAAATAACTGATGCGCCTGCCTCAATTGGCTGTAAGGGTATGTTGGCTGTATAAATTGAATCGCTGTTAATATCCAGGTTGTAATTTTCAGAAAAAAACAGGTAGCCTTTTCGGCTTACATTTAATGCATATTCTTTGCCAACGGGTAACGTGGTTAAATAATTGCCTTCTTCATCCGTCTGTACTTTGCTTATAAGCCTTCGGCTATTTATATCAGTTAATTCTACGGATGATGGCAGCCCATTTTTAGTTTTCGCATCAAACACCTTTCCTTTTACCCATAATGTTTTTGGCGGGCGAATGTCTTCCCTTAATTGAAAACTATATAGGTCAAGCCCGCCTTTGCTGTCGATACCTTCGCTTGCGTAGTAGGCTGTTTTTCCATCTGCCGCCACAATTAAAGAGCCTTCATCATCAATGGTATTAATGGGGTAGCCTAGGTTTTCCGGTTCGCTCCAGGTGCTGTCGTTTAGTTTTTTTGAGAAGAACAAATCTGTTTTCCCATATCCGGGATGGCCGTTGCTATTGAAAAAAAGTGTTTGGTTATCAGCATACATAAAAGAACAGCTTTCATCGCCGGTTGTGTTTATTACCGGGCCAAGGTTTTGCGGCCGGCTCCATTTGCCATTATTATTTCTATGCGTAACAAAAATATCTTTGCCCCCATAAGTGCCGCCCTGGTTGCTCGAAAAATAAAGGTCCCTTTTGTCAGGCGATAAAGATGGAGACGATTCCCAAAAATCAGTATTCACTATTGGTCCAATATTTTCGGCTTCGCTCCAGCCATTCTTCTTTTTAAAAGATATGTACAAATCGCAGCTGCCCTGGCCTTCTGGATAATTGCAGCCAGTAAAAATAATCCATTCGCCATCCTGCGAAATGGCTTGTGCGCCCTCGTTCAGGTTGGTATTTACCCTGCCTTCCAATGGTTTCGCTTTGCTCCATTTACCTTCCACGAAATCGCTTTCATAAAAATCTTCATCGTTATTTACCCGCCTCGTAAAAATTAATTTTTTGCTATCAATAGTAAGTGATGGATAGTATTCCAATGCATCGCTATTAACGCTATCGCCTAAATTTTTACGGGCAAATAAATAGTTGTTTGAGGGATGTTTTTTTTCGTAGCCAATGGCAAACTCGTAAGTGTTTTTACGGTACTTACCAGCTTGTTGGCTTTGTATGTTCAAAGTATTATTTGTAAGAAATTCCGTTACAGCGGCCAATGCTTTTTGAAATTGCCCGATGCCTGCTAAAGAAATGGAGTAGGGCAATAAATATGTTTTTGCAAACTCGGCATCCAACTGTAATGCCTTCTCGAAATCAAGTACTGAGCTGTCATATTTTTGCTGGTCGGCGTAAATGCCCGCCCTGGATAAATACGCTTCTACATATTTTGGTTCTATTAAAATGGCTTTGTTGATGTTGGCAATTGCTTCACCATATTTTCCATCCTGTGCATTTTGGTAAGCCAGCTCATATACCATCGAAGCTTTTTTATTTACCTTTTCAGGATTATACCATTGTGCATTTGCGGCAGCTGCAATAATTAATAAAAATGCAATTAGTAAAGGTAGCTTTTTGAAAATCGTCTTTTCTATTTTCATCAATCTTAAATTATGTATTGAAGATAAAACGAATTATAAAGAAAAAATTGCGGAGGATGTTAAAAATGAATTGCCCTGAGATTAATCCCAGGGCAATTCATTATGGCACATTAATATACTTATGTATCTGTAAAGAAAGCTGCCATTGAGGATGGGCTTTAATATACGCTATTATCATTGGGGTAACTGCATCGGCTTTGTCCCATTCTGGCTGCAGGTATAATTTGCATTGGCTGTTTACCTGCGCTGCATAGGTTTCTGCCCAGGCAAAATCATGCTTATTAAAAATAACCACTTTCAATTCATTGGCAAATGGCACTACTTCCGGTAAAGGTGCCTTAAATTTTTTGGGTGAAAGGCATATCCAGTCCCAGGTACCGCTTAATGGCGATGAGCCGGAAGTTTCAATGTTGGTTTCAAATCCTTTAGCTTTTAGAGAAGCAGTCAATGCAGTTAGGTCGTGCAATAAAGGCTCTCCACCAGTAATTACTACTAGCTTTGTTGGAGTTACAGCTACTATATCCGTAAGCATTTTAATGCTTACCATAGGATGTTTGCTTGCATCCCAGCTATCTTTAACATCGCACCAAACGCAGCCTACATCGCAGCCGCCCAGGCGGATAAAATAAGCTGCCCTGCCTTGATGGCTGCCCTCGCCCTGGATAGTATAAAATTGCTCCATTACAGGGAGCTGCTGTGTTTGTATGGTGAGTGTTTCTGTCATTTTTTTAAAATCATTTTCTAATACTTCTCCTGCTAAGGTTGTATTATTTTGCCCCCTCAGGGGATAGGGGCTTTTGTTCGCAAGCATTGTATGTATTCATCAGCAAAGCTGCAATGGTCATTAAGCCAACTCCGCCTGGTACTGGTGTTATATAACTTGTTTTTGGGGCTACGTTTACAAAATCAACATCGCCTTTTATTGCGAAGCCACTTTTTTTTGTTGCATCTGGCACACGGGTAATACCCACATCGATAATTACCGCATTTTCTTTAACCATATCGGCCGTTAAAAAACCGGGGATGCCTAAGGCCGCAACAATAATATCTGCCTGAAGGCAAATTTCTTTTAAGTTTTGTGTATGGCTGTGGCACACCGTTACAGTGCAATTGCCGGGGTATGTATTTTGGCTTAATAAAATGCTTATGGGGCGGCCTACAATATTGCTTCGCCCTAGTACTACGGCATGTTTGCCCTTAGTTTCAATATTGTAATGCTGCAGCATCATTATAATACCGTAAGGCGTAGCGGGTATAAAAGTAGGCAGGCCCTGTACCATTTTGCCAACGCTCATTGGGTGAAACCCATCTACATCTTTTGCTGGATTTATAAGGCTGATGATGGTTGCTTCGCTGATGTGCTTCGGTAGTGGTAATTGTACCAGTATGCCATCTACATCGGCATCGTTGTTTAACTGTTCAATAGTGGCTACTACTGTTGCTTCATCCACAGTATCAGGCAACCTAATAAGCGAACTTTTAAAGCCCACTTCTTCACAACTTTTTACTTTGCTGGCCACGTAGGTTTCGCTGGCGCCATTGC
>JANXVN010000217.1 GCA_025351645.1 Ferruginibacter sp. | reverse complement strand
CGAACTAAATATTTGGTATGATAGAAAGATAAAAAAGTAGCTGGAGATGCAATACCGGTTAGGCATATCATCCGACTATTTTTCAAATGTTGCCACAAACGGTTTGATGGATGGGTTGTTTATCACCAAAATAAAAATTATAAAAAACGTTTACTTATCTCATCGGGCTATTATTAAAGGCGATTTTGCCAGCAAGCCCTTTAAGCCCTACTATACTCAAACTATTTTGTTAAGCTATGCCAAAAGCTTTTAAAACATAATGGCTGCTTACTGTTAAAGCTATTCCAGGCAATATTGTATTAAAGCTTAATTACTTAGCCTTGTGCCAAAAAGGGGGTTGTTAATATCTGCAGTATTGCCCCAAGCCGAATTTAAACTAGCTTTTGCTGTTGTAGGAAATAGGAGCAAAAAATGTTACTTTCGGTTTTTTTGACAACTATTTAATGCAGCAACAACAACACTTTACCCCACAACAGGCATTGCCAAAGGCTAAACATTTTTGTGCTTACCAAGAGCGTTGCCACAGCGAAGTAAAAGATAAACTATACGGGTTTGGCTTAACTACAAAAGAGGTGGAGGAAATTATCAGCAAGCTTATTGAAGATAATTATTTAAATGAAGAACGTTTTGCAATAGCGTATGCAGGCGGTCATTTTAGGGTAAAGCATTGGGGGCGGGTAAAAATTAAATACGAGCTGAAGAAGCGGCAAGTGAGTGCCTATTGCATAAAAAAGGCTTTAGCGGTTATAGATGAGGAAGCTTATATAACAACATTAACCCGGCTTGCAACGCTGAAACTAAAAACGCTCACAAGTGAAAAAAACAGCTTTATAAAAAAGAAAAAACTGCAGGATCATTTATTGATGAAAGGTTACGAAAACGATTTGGTAAGAGAAATAGTGAATACGCCAGCGTAATAAAAAAATTACATTTAAAATATTTATAAAACATGGTTCAACCATCTTTTAAGAGGCGATAAAATCTTTTAATTTTTTAGATTTTTTTACAGCACTCGAAAGAAATAACGGGCGAAATGCAGCTTTAATCTTTTTTGTAAGCCGTGTAAAAAATGGCTTTAAGGTTAGTGTGTTTAGCATATTATAGATTTGTACATAAATATATAACTTCTACAATCCACTGTCAATCGTAGTATTACGCAATTTTTTAATTACTATATGTCGGTACAAAACAATCTAAAGCGCAACTGTATTTAATATTTATCTATTGCATCATGCTTATTTATTTGCAATAATTTTTTAAAAATGACTACCTATTAACATAAGTGTTCAAGTTTAGCTCTATCTTTTACAAAAAAGATTTATTATTTATCGAAAGCCTCATTTATTATTCATAGATTTATATTGATGAAGCATATTCTTCATTTCATAAATCCAATTTGCTCTCAATGGCTTTTTTAGACGATGTTTTGCAGCCTCCATCCTATGGTTGGAAAACTGCTTCTGGTGAATTCAGCAAGCCAACTCCTTCAATGATATTTAGGGAGTTTTTCTCCAGGCTTAATATTTTTAAAGATAAAAAAAACTGGCTGCCTTTTTTTAGCTGGCTTAAGGTGCTATTTCTTATACCATTTTTGGTGTTGTTTATTACAAATTATTTTAACTTTTGGCTGTTAGGTGCAGCCTTTTTGTATAGCATGATTTTAATGGGCACCCATGGCACAATCTGGTACCATCGGTATTGCACGCATGGGGCTTACACGTTCCGTAATAGTTTCTGGAAATTTTTTACCAAGAATCTTGTTTTGAGTATTATCCCTGAAGAAATATATGTAGTATCCCACCATGTACATCATGCCAAAAGCGATACACCAGGCGATCCTTATTTTGCTGAGGGCGGATTTTTATACTGCTTTTTGGCAGATGTAAATCATCAACCAATTGCTAAAGATTTATCTGAAAAAGATTATAACCACGTATTGCAACTAATGAAACATACCGACTTGCATGGCAATACATATGCTGGTTATAAAAAATGGGGTTCGTTTGCTAACCCTGCATCAAGCGTTATGAACTGGATATTAAACTGGGGTTTTTGGATAGGTGCCTTTTATTTAATGGGTGGAATGGGGCTTGTTTGTGCTATGTTTGGTGGTGCGGCAATATGGGCAGTAGGTGTGCGTACTTTTAATTACGAAGGCCACGGCAAAGGAAGTGATATGCGCCAGGAAGGTACCGACCATAACAGGCAAGATATGTCCATCAACCAGATATGGCCAGGGTATGTTGCAGGTGAATGGCATAACAACCATCACTTATATCCAAAAAGCGCACGCTCTGGGTTTTTGCCTTACCAATTAGATTTAGCCTGGTGTTATGTTAAACTAATGCACACATTAGGCGCTGTAACAAGCTACCGCGATAGCCGCAAACAATTTTATGAAGAGTACCATACGCCTTATTTAATAGAAAAAAATGCTAGTAAAGCAATAAGTAAAAAAGCATTGGTTGCAGAAAGGCAGAAGTCATAATTTTCTTTGCACTGTATCTTTATTTAGTGTGAGGTAATTAAATAGTAACCCACCAGTTTGACGCTGGTGGGTTTTTATTGAGAGCATCTCCTTCTATCCCCTAATATGATACGCTTTCGGCTGCACAAAAGCCCTGATTCCCTGGTAAGATAATGTAGCGCCAAAACCAGAGTGCTTTCTGCCAGACCATGGCAATGCGGCACTTACCCTATCGCAACAATTCCAATACACGCTGCCGGTATCCATTTGTTGCATTACCAGTTCTGCCCGTTCAAAGCTTTTAGAATATACTGCTGCGGTTAAGCCGTAAGCCGTGTCTTGCATTAGTTGTATGGCTTCTGCGTCATCTTTTACTTTTTGTATGCCTACTACAGGGCCAAAAGATTCTTCAGTCATCAAAGCCATTGTATGGTTTACGTTTGTTAGGATTGCAGGTTCAAAATAGTAACCTTTTCCTGCTACCTTTTTTCCACCATGCTTAATAGAGGCGCCGTGTTGTACTGCATTATCCACTTGCGCAGCTAAAAAATCCTGCTGTTCTTTTCTACTTAATGGGCCGATGTCAGTTTCATTTTCCATCGGGTTGCCAATTACTAATTTTTTACACTGCGATACATAACTATCAACGAAAGCATCATAAATTTTTTCGTGCACATATATTCTTTCTACGGCACAGCAACTTTGCCCATTGTTATACACTACGCCTTCTAATGCATCTGCAGCGGCTTTTTCAATACTATCCACATCGTCCATTACATACAATGGGTCTTTGCCACCAAGCTCCAGTTGGCAAGGCACCATTTTGCCCGCTACTTTTTCAGCAATGTATTTTCCGGTACGGTAACTTCCGGTAAAATAATAACCATCTAAAGGCAGTTGTAACAACAGTTCGCCAACATCGCCCTTGCCTATAACTGTTTGAAAACAGTCCTCTGGAATACCTGCTTTGTACAACAAATTTTGAATGTGCAAACCAGTAAGCGTTGCATACTCGGATGGTTTATAAAAAACAGTATTGCCACCAATTAATGCTGGTATAAAAACATTTATGCCTACTAAAAAAGGATAGTTCCAGGCAGATATATTTGCAATGACTCCTAATGGTTCGTACACAATTTTTTCTTTGGTCGCACCTTCTGTGGTGACCCATTCTTCTGCTAAATATTTGGCTGAATTATCTATAAAATATTTGATGCGACCACGTGCACCGTTTAATTCATTGTAAGATTGTTGCAGCGGTTTGCCCATTTCGCTAGTTAGCGTATGTGCCAATTCATCTTTATGTTCCTCCAGTAAACCGTAAAATTTTTGTATGGCCGCTATACGTTTTTCAACATCAACTTTTGCCCATGCCCTTTGCCCTTTTTTAAGTGAAGCAAATTTTTCTCTTACAGTTTCAACAGTATCTTCAGCAACCTCTTGAATCAATTCTTCCGTAGCCGGATTTATAATTTTCATGTTATTTTTTTAATGGTTTTTTTAACTTCGTCAATAAACCTGTCCCTGATATTTTTGGCTGAAGGCGCATCGCTCAAATTAAATTTATACATCCTTTCCGGATGCCACTGTATGCCCAGAAAAAAAGCTTTCCCCTTTTTATCAGCCCACTCTATGCCTTCTGTAATGCCATCATCTGCCTGGCAATTAATTAGTAGGCCATCGCCAAGTTTATTGATTGCCTGGTGATGTGCACTGTTTGTGATTGTTCTTTCAACACCCATTATTTCATTTAATAAAGTACCTGCAGTAATGTTTATGCCATGTGCCTTATCCGCCTTATTTTCTACCTTATGAATTGGGTTAGCTGCGCCAATATCCTGCACCAAAGTACCGCCCAGCAGGCAGTTTACCAATTGCAAGCCTCTGCATACTGCCAATAAAGGAATATTATTTTGCAGGCTTATTTCAAAAACTGCCTTTTCAAACACATCCCTTTTTTCATGGAAGCTTGCGGGTGCATTAGTATAATCAATAACATCGCTGTTATAATATCTAGGCTGTACATCTACCCCGCCAGATAACACAATCCCATCTAAATCTTTAACAATTTGCAGGTTGGCTTCTTCTGCCGATAAGGTAATTATTTCTATGTTTTCGCCAGCCTTTAACCATTGCACATAGTTGTTGTGCTTCTCTTCAAAACCGGTGTAGGTTAGCCCAATTTTTATTGTTGGTATCATTTTATAAAGCTGATAAATATAGTTGTTTAAAGTCTTCCCTTGAAACTAGCTTAGGGTTATTAGGATGGCAAAAATCTGCCAATGCTAAATCAGATAGCGTCTCTATGTGTTCTTCCTTAACGCCAATATCTTTAAGCTTGACAGGTAATCCTATCTTTTGGTTCAAGGCAAATAAATGATCTACAATTGTTTCCTCGTTGGTAACTTCCAGCTCCATTGCCAATGCCATCCTTTTAAATTCAGTTTCCATGCCGGGCGCATTAAAGCGCATGCCATAAGGCAGGTTTATTGCATTGGCTAAACCATGGTGCGTATCTAATAAAGATGATAATGGATGCGCTAGCGAATGTACCACGCCCAGCCCTTTTTGAAATGCTACGGCACCCATCAGCGAAGCAATCATCATTTTGCTCCTTGCTTCTAAAGTGGGCTTATTTACGGCTTCCACAATAGCCTGGTTAATAAGATAAATGCCTTCCAGCCCAATGCCGCCCGCAAGCGGATGAAAGTTTTTTGAAATGAACGCTTCCATATTATGCGTCAATGCATCCATGCCTGTTGCGGCAGTTATAAATGGTGGAAGTTCCATTGTTAGCAAAGGATCTGCAAACACAATTTTCGCCATTAGTTTTGGTGCAAACAAAATCCTTTTCCTGTGCGTATCATCTTCACTAATAATGGCGCTTCGGCCTACTTCGCTACCGGTGCCGCTGGTGGTTGGCACAGTTATAAAATACGGCACATCTTCGGTTACAAACTGGTCGCCGCCAGTTAAATCATCGTAATCAAATAAATCTAAATGGTGGTTGATGCGCAGTACGATAGCACGGGCAACATCCATAGCAGCACCGCCACCAATGCCAATGATACAATCCCTATCTGTTGCTTTAAAAGCATCACCGCCTTTTAGCACATCGCTTTTTACAGGGTTTTTATGAATGTCGGAAAATACTTCCACGCTGATAGCTTTTGCTGCCAGGCTGTCTTTTATCTTTTTAAAAAAATCAAGCCCCGCAACCATCGGGTCAGTTACCAGCAAGGGTTTGCTGAAACCGTTGGCAATTAAATAATCTGGCAGCTCATTAATAACGCCTGCGCCAAAGCGTATGGTGGTGGGGAAGCTGAATTGCCTTATCACAGTAAAGTCAGTCATACATTTTTGTTTTTAATTGCCCTGGCATTAATGCCAGGGCAATTCATTTACTAAATTATTTCCAAATATCTTTTCAATTCCCAATCGGTAACTACTTTCATAAATTGTTTCCATTCCCATTCCCTGGTGGCTGTAAAATGCTCTACAAATTTTTCGCCAAATAATTCTTTTGCAATTGGCGATGATTTCATTGCTTGTGTTGCTTCCCACAAATTTTTAGGTAGCGTGCCGTTTTTTATGTCTGCATATCCATTACCAACTGTGGCGGGTGTTTTTAATTTTAGTTTATTATTTATGCCGTACAAACCGGCAGCAAGGCAGGCGGCCATTGCTAAGTACGGGTTGCTATCCGACCCTACTACCCTTGTCTCTAGCCGGGTAGATTTTTCGCCGCTTGGCAACGCACGCAATGCTGTGGTACGGTTATCTATTGCCCAGGTTAATGTGGTTGGTGCCCAAGCTCCTTCTACTAAACGCTTGTAGCTATTTATTGTTGGCGCCAGCATAGGAAGTATAAAAGGCAGGCAAGCTAATTGGCCGGCCATATAACTTTCCATTAGCGGGCTTATGCCTGTTGATTTTTTTTTATCGTAAAAAAGGTTTTGTTTTTTTTCTTTGCTCCATAAGCTTTGGTGGATATGGCCACTGCAGCCCGGCAGGCTTTCATTAAACTTAGCCATAAAAGTAGCTATGATGCCGTGGCTATGTGCTATCTGTTTTACGCCGCTCTTAAACAATACAGCCCTATCGGCAGCTGCTAATATTTCTGAGTAAGTTATGGCTGCTTCATATACGCCCGGGCCTGTTTCTGTGTGCAGGCCTTCTATAGGCACGCCAAATTTTTTCAATAACATAAACAAGTCGTTAAAGTAATCGCTGTACTCAGCCGCACGATGCAGGGAGTATCCAAACATGCCTTGTGTAATGGGCTGTACATCCCTAAATTTACCGGCGTATAATTCATTGGTATTATCAATCAAATTAAACCATTCAAACTCTTGTGAAAAGTAGGGTTTGTAACCAGCATCATCAGCCTGCTTAATTATTTTTTTTAATAAAGTACGTGGGCAAACCTCCAACCCATTTCCGTTAGCATCACCAAAATCTGCTAAAAAAAAGGGGGTATCATTATCCCATGGAATTTGGCGGAAAGTATTGATGTCAATTAGTGCTGTTGCATCCGGATAACCTGTGTGCCAGCCAGTATAGCTGCTGTTATCGTAAGCAACATCACCGGCATCCCAGCCAAAAACTACGTTACAAAAACCGAAGCCTTTTTCTACTATAGAAACAAATTTTTCATAGCTGATCATCTTGCCACGCAGGATGCCATCTAAATCTGTAACGGCCAGTTTTACTTTCTCCGTATTCTGTTCGGCGAGCTGCTGTAATATTTCTTTAGGAGATAGCTGTTGATCCGGCATTTCTTTTTCTTTTAACAATAAAATGAAACCAAATATAAGCAAGTGCTAGTATAGCAAAAAAGATGAGCGATAATTTAATATTGAGCGTTATCATCGCTATCATTGAAACAACTGCAATAATTACTGCAATGATGGGGAAATAGGGATATAATGGCACTTTAAAAGGGCGTTCCAGCAAGGGCTCTTTTTTACGCAATATTAACAAAGCTATCATAGCAAAAATATATAAGGCTATGGCACCAAAAACGGCAATAGTTATAATATCGCCCGTTTTGCCGGTAAGCAACGCAATAATACCAAGCACTAAATTTAATACCAATGCATTAGCAGGCGTGTTGGCTTTTGGATGAATAACGCCAAATATTTTAGGTATGCAGCCTGTCTTTCCAAAATCGTACGTGGCACGGCTTGCAGCCAGTATTAACCCATGGAAAGATGCAACCAGCCCCATTAAGCCAATAGTAATTAGTAGGTGGTATAGCAAGCCGCTATTGCCAGTTATTTGTGCTAGTGCCATAGGCAATGGCGAATCTGAAGCGTCTGCACCGGGCGTAGGGTACACTATTTTTTCCCAGCCACCAACACCTATTGATGAAACAAAAACCAATGCACATAAAACAATCAATGTTATTAATGCAGAACCAAACCCTTTTAGCACATTCTTTTGTGGATTCACTGTTTCTTCTGCTACGTTGGCCACACCTTCCAGCCCAAGAAAAAACCAGATGGCAAATGGTATGGCAGCCCATATTCCTTTTAAGCCATGTGGCAAAGCGTTTTGTGTTAGGTTTGCCCAATGAAAATGTGGCAATGTTATACCACTGAATAACAGTAATTCAAATACGGCAAAGGCGGTGACTATCAACTCAAAAGTAGCAGCGGCTTTTACACCGTAAATGTTTAGGGCTGTAAAAAGAATGTATGCTGTAATTGCAATGCTTGTAACAGAAAATTGTGGAAAAAAGATGTGGAAATAAGCGCCAATGGCTGCCGCGATTGCCGGTGGCGCAAAAACAAATTCAATCATTTGCGCCATGCCTGCTATAAAGCCAATATTGTTGCCCATTGCCCTGGTGGCATAATCAAATACGCCGCCTGCTTTTGGTATGGCACACGCTAATTCGGTATAAGAAAAAGTAAAAGTAACATAGAGGATAATAATGAAGAAAGTAGCAATGGCCAGCCCTAATGTGCCGCCTTCTGCAAGCCCGAGGTTCCAGCCGAAGTACATGCCGGATATTACGTACCCCACGCCCAACCCCCACAACATTAGCGGGCCCAGGGTTTTTTTTAATTGAGTTGGTGCAACAGGTTTTTCTATAGCAGTTTGGTTGGCCATTTGTTTTTTTGATTATGCTTAAAGATAACCAGGAAAGGCTATACTGTAAAATAGAAGGTGCCCCAATAAATCCTAAAACTTTTTTGATTTTTTTGTTTTTTAATTAAGATGCAATGCCGTTAAGTTAAGGCTTGTTTATTTTTTACCTCCCCCACGCCTCTCCAAGGGGAGATGGGAGCTTGCTCCTTCGGTGCAAAAACCGCTTAACTTAACGGCATTAAATTTAGATAATTCACGTAACAAAATGTAGGGAAGAATTTTTGTATAGCTAATTAAATGCTTATAAATGAAAGAAAAGATACTTGTAACAAAGTTTAAAAAATAAAAATTAGTTGTAATGTTTGCGACTAAAATTTTATAACAAAAAATAATTGCCAAACATTTGTTGCGTACTTCGGCAACTTTTTTTTTCAAAAAAAGTAGCTGCAGTTATATTAGTTTCTCTTAAAATAAAAAATAGCGTGTATTTATTTACTTTTGTTGCCAACTTAAAATAATCGCATGAAATTATTAGCAGGAAAAGTAGCCATTGTAACTGGTGCAGCACGTGGAATAGGCGAAGGCATTGCCTTAAAATTAGCGGAGCAGGGCGCAGCCATTGC
>JANXVN010000215.1 GCA_025351645.1 Ferruginibacter sp. | reverse complement strand
GCTTAAGCCCGGGGCAATTCATGGGCAGTCTAAAGTATAATTTTGATTGATAAAAAGCTTTGTAATGCCCTATTTTTGCGGCGATAAAAAAGAGGATCAAAATTATGGCAAAGGGTTCAGCAGAAACGCCGCTAATGCAGCAACATAACGCCATCAAGGCACGCTATCCTGATGCCATCCTGCTTTTTAGGGTGGGCGATTTTTACGAGACTTTTGGCGATGATGCGGTGATTGCATCTACGGTTTTAGGCATCACACTAACCAAGCGCAACAATGGCGATGCCAACTCTAGCCAACTAGCTGGCTTTCCGCACCATGCACTGGACACTTATTTGCACAAGCTGGTTAAAGCAGGCTACCGGGTGGCTATATGCGACCAGTTGGAAGACCCAAAGCTTGCCAAGGGAATTATTAAAAGAGGTGTTACTGAACTGGTGACCCCGGGCATAGCCACCGGCGATAAATTACTGGAACATAACAGCAATAATTTTTTAGCCGCCATACATTTTGAAGACGAAAAAGTAGGCATCGCTTTTTTAGATATCAGTACCGGTGAATTTTTTGTAGCGGAAGGCGATATAGAATATGCCGATAAATTATTGCAGAGCCTAAAGCCTGCGGAAGTAATTTTTCAACGCAACCGGCAAAAGTTTTTTAAAGAATACTTTGGCAATAAATTTTTTACTTACGCACTGGACGAATGGGTATTTGCCGATGCGTACGCACAGGATAGCCTGCTAAAACATTTTGGCACGCATAGCTTAAAAGGCTTTGGCATTGAAGGCTTAAAAGAAGGCGTTATTGCTGCTGGTGCTATCCTTCATTATTTAAAAGATACGGAGCACCCTAACCTGGGGCACATTACATCTATACAAAGAATTTACAGGGAAGAGCATTTGTGGATGGACCGCTTTACCATTAGGAACCTGGAATTATTTGGCGGTGCCGATGGTAGCAATACGTTGTTAAAAGTGATGGATAATACGGTATCGCCAATGGGTGCCCGCATGTTAAAACGCTGGATGGTATTGCCTTTAAACAACCTCGTAAGCATACAGGAACGGCTGGATACGGTGGAGTTTTTTATAAAGGAAGTGGATGTACGCAACAAAATAACGAACCATATTAAACAAGCTGGCGATGTGGAAAGGCTGGCAAGCAAAGTGCCGCTAAAAAAAGTTAATCCAAGGGAAGTTTTGCAGATTGCAAAGGGCTTGCAACAGGTGCAGGCAATTAAAACCATTTGCTCCACGCTTAAAAATAGTTACCTGCAACGCCTGGGCGATTCGCTAAACCCTTGCACGTATATAGTTGATAAGATAATGCAACAAATAAGCGAGAACCCTCCTGCACTTGCAAGCAAAGGCGGCATCATCGCAAAGGGCATTAATGAAGAGCTGGATGCCCTAAGGAAAATATCAAGCGGTGGCAAGGAATACCTGATTGAACTGCAGCAAAAGGAGGCTTTGGCAACAGGCATATCTTCTTTAAAAATAAGTTTCAACAATGTATTTGGTTATTATCTGGAAGTAACCAACCTGCATAAAACCAAAGTGCCGGATACCTGGATACGCAAGCAGACACTCGCCAATGCAGAGCGCTACATCACGCCTGAATTAAAAGAATACGAGGAACAGATTGTTGGTGCGGAAGACAAGATACTGACCATAGAAATGCAACTGTTCGAAAACCTGCTGAACGAACTGCAGGATTACATTGCGCCTATGCAGGTAAACGGGCAAGTAATGGCCATTATGGATTGCCTTACCTGTTTTGCCAATACTGCCCTGCAATACAATTATAAAAAACCTGCATTGAACGATGGGCATATTTTAGATATTAAAGGAAGCCGCCACCCGGTTATTGAACGCCATTTGCCAGTGGGTGAAAATTACATTGACAATGATATTTTTTTAGACCCCGCCACACAGCAGATAATTATTTTGACTGGCCCAAACATGAGTGGTAAAAGTGCCATCCTCCGCCAAACGGCGCTGATAACTTTAATGGCGCACATGGGCAGTTTTGTACCGGCAAGGGATGCAAAAATTCCGTTGACGGATAAGATATTTACCCGTGTTGGCGCCAACGATAATTTAAGCGGCGGCGAAAGTACATTTATGGTGGAGATGAATGAAACGGCCAGCATCATCAACAATATTACCGCCCGAAGCCTTATTTTGCTGGATGAGATAGGCAGGGGAACTTCTACCTACGATGGTATTTCTATTGCCTGGAGCATTGTGGAGCATTTGCATAAAAGCGGGCATAGCCCCAAGACTTTATTTGCCACCCATTACCATGAATTAAACGAACTGGAGAATAAATTAAATGGCGTAAAAAATTACCACGTTACCAACAAGGAAGTAGGCAATAAAATTATCTTTCTACGTAAGCTGGCCGCAGGTGGCAGCATCCATAGCTTTGGCATACATGTGGCCCGTATGGCTGGCATGCCGCCTTCGCTAATTGACAGGGCAAACGAAATTTTGCTTCAACTGGAAAAAAGCAGGAACAATGGCGAAGATGAAAAAGCACCATCGCTTGAACAAGCCGTTAAAAATTTAAGCACGCCTAAAATGCAGCTTAGCATATTCGATGTGCATTCTATTACTTTTGATGAGATACGTACCTTGCTGGATGCCGTAGACATTAACCGCCTAACTCCAGTAGAAGCCTTGCTGAAGTTGCAGGAAATTAAAGCAAAGATCAAATAAGCAATCCCCATAAATAAAACCTTCACCTAAAATAATAAGGCAAATTTTCTTTTAAAAATTTACTACGAAAACGTACATAGTATTTGTATACTATTTATATTTTGGTAGAAGTACATTTAATAATTTTAAAAAAGCTTTATAATGAAACAATTTCTATTATCTATTTTATTGGCAGCATCTGTATATAGCGTGTCTGCACAATCATCAGCAGAGTTTCCGGATATGAACCCAAAAACCATCAACTTTGAACAGTTAAAGCAACTGACGGAACCGATGAAAAAAGCGCTCAGGGATTCTATTAAAAAAATAAACTTTAATGATACAACTGTTACTTCCAGTGATGGCACCGTAATTTCTTATACCAGTAAAAAAGAACTTCGCAACATAGTAAAAAAAACTTGTGGTATTGTACTTAGTTTTTTAGACCATCCTGAAAAAGAAGCTGGACTAAAAAGTAAGATGGAAGTTGTATCAAAAAGAATGGAATATTTGACTGACGATATAACTGCTGAAGCAGAATATCAAGATAACAAACGAGAAATTTTAGATACTTTAAAAGAAAATAGTGATGCTACCCCGGCTGAAAAAAGAAGGCATCCGATAACGCAAAAAAACAATTGGATGAATTGAAAAAGAAATTTGACGAAGAAAAGAAAGAAAGGGTACAAAAGAGGATTGAAGAAAAAGCAGTTTAGCAAAATAGCATAAAATAATTTAATAAAGATGCCGTCCCACAACTTAGGACGGCATCTTTATGTACTAAATAATTACTCAAATTTTGTTATGCAATGCCATTGATTTTTCAGCCGCCGTTATGATGATATCCTTTGCGCCCGCATTAAAAAGTTCCTTACTTAGTACATTATCATATTCACGAAAATAAATTATTAGTAACATTATAGCAGTCTATTTTACTTACAAAGAATCTCTCTGGTAATCATAAAAAAAAGAAAGCTTGATTGGCTTTCTCTTTTCTATAAAATCATTTATATAATCTATTTGCCCCTACCCCAGCCAAACCAATCGTTACCATTAGCATAGAGCATTAGCGAAAGCAAAATTACCATGCCTACTACTTGTGCATATTCTAAAAACTTTTCACTTGGCTTGCGGCCTGTTATCATTTCGCCTAGCGTAAATAATACATGCCCGCCATCCAAAGCAGGTATGGGCAACAGGTTCATAAAGGCTAGTATCACAGAAAACAAGGCTGTTATGTTCCAGAAAGAATGCCAATCCCAATGGTCGCTGGAGAAGATAGAACCCATTGTTTTAAAACCACCAACCCCTTTATAGGCGCCAGTTGCAGGCTTAAAGATAAGTTTAAATTGTTCAATATAATCTTTTAAAGAATTAACCGCCAAAGAAACACCTTTAGGCAGCGATTCGAAAAAACCGTATTTAGTTATCTCCAGTTTAAAAAATCCGAGGCTATCATATTGCTTGTCTTCTAAAAAGGGTATGCCCAATTTACCATTTTCATTTACCAACGCGTTAAGCTCCATTGGCGAACCGTTGCGCAGTATAGATACGGTAACATGCTGGTTTCTCTTTCCATCGGTATAAGCAACCACATTGTCCATAAATTCTATCGGCACAGAATCAACTTTTACAATTTTATCAAAATATTTCAGCCCGGCTTTTTTAGCATTGGTGGTGTCTTTAGGGCCCCATTCACCCACAATGGCTGGTATCCTTTCAATCATCAACGGTGCTTTGGAACGCTTTTTTTCTACCAGCCTTCCAATTATAGCAATAGGTATATTTATGATGGTGTCCTTTTGGTTACGGTTTACGGTTACAGATGTGCCGCCGCCAAACAATATTTTTTTAGGTATTTCTTCAAAGTATTTTATAGGCTCGTTGTTTACAGAAATCACTCTGTCGCCATTGCGCAGCCCAATTTCGTACATAGAAGAATCGGTTATCCAAATCCCGTTTTTTACAGAGCTGTTGACTGTTTTTGTTTCGCCCCAAACAAACATTATCATGGCATAAATAACAAAGGCCAGCAATACATTTACGGTAACGCCGCCTAACATAATAATAAGGCGCTGCCAGGCTGGCTTGCTGCGAAATTCCCATGGTTGTGGTGGTAATTTCATTGCTTCTTTGTCCATGCTTTCATCTACCATGCCGGCAATTTTTACATAGCCGCCCAATGGCAGCCAGCCAATGCCGTACTCGGTATCGCCTATTTTCTTTTTTACTAAAGAAAACCAGGGATCAAAAAACAAGTAGAATTTATCTACCCTGCATTTAAACCATTTTGCGGTGATGTAATGCCCAAATTCGTGCAGTATTACCAATATAGAAAGGGAGAGTATTAATTGTGCGGCCATTAACCCTACGCCTGGCCAGTTGATTGCTAATAATTCCATATGATGCTACCTGTTGCAGGTAAAAGTTTTTAATAATTAATAGTTTGTTGCTTTAAAGCCAGCAGAAAAAACTTATAGTTTTATCAGGGAAGCCGCAAAATTACGGGCTTCACCATCGCTTTCAAAATATTCTTCCAGCGTGGGCTGTGCAATAAAAGCTGTTTTTTCCATTACTTGCTCTACCACTGCCGTGATGTCTAAAAAGCCTATGCGGTTGCGTAAAAAAGCCCATACGGCAATTTCGTTGGCGGCGTTTAAAATGCAGGGCATATTGCCGCCTTTAAACATGGCTTCGGTAGCCAACGCTAAATTCCTAAAGGTCTTTATATCTGGTTCTTCAAAAGTAAGGGAACCGTATTTTTTAAAATCCAGCCGGGGAAAATCGTTTTTTAACCGGTGCGGAAAAGCCATGGCATATTGTATAGGCAGCTTCATATCTGGCAGGCCCATCTGAGCTTTCATGCTCCCATCTTCAAATTGCACCATGCTGTGGATAATACTTTGTTGATGTATAACAACCTGTATTTGGTCTGGCCTTAAATTAAACAGCCATTTGGCTTCAATCATCTCCAGCCCTTTGTTCATTAGGGTTGCGGAGTCTATGCTTATTTTGGCACCCATTACCCAATTAGGGTGTTGCAGTGCATGGTCGCGTTTTACATTTACCAAAAAGTTAGGCTTTTTGCCTATGAACGGGCCACCGCTTGCGGTAAGCACTATTTTTTCAATCTTGTTGCGGCCCTCGCCTACAAGGCATTGAAAAATGGCTGAGTGTTCGCTATCAACCGGTATTACTGGTGCCCTGTTTTCAGCGGCTTTTTTCATTACAATATCGCCGGCTACTACCAGGGTTTCTTTATTGGCCAGCCCGACGGCCTTACCCTTTTGTACTGCTTTTAAAGTTGGCTTTAAGCCCGCAAAGCCAACTATACCTGCGAGCATCATATCGTAGCTATCAAAATCGGCTACTTCTTCCAGCGCATTTTCGCCGCTAAAAACTTTTACATCTGTATCAGCTAAAGCTGCTTTTACCTTTTGGTATTTTGCCTCATCGCCTATTACAACTGCGTTGGGCTTAAATTCCAACGCCTGTTTTATTAATAAGTCATCGTTGGTTTGTGCGGTTAGTATTTCAACCTCA
This sequence comes from Ferruginibacter sp., assembly GCA_025351645.1. GTDB lineage: Bacteria > Bacteroidota > Bacteroidia > Chitinophagales > Chitinophagaceae > Ferruginibacter. The sequence goes on along the minus strand of JANXVN010000215.1, from coordinate 13,909 downwards.
AATAATTGATTATTGGCACGGATAACCTCCAAAGCTTGTGTGCCTATTGAACCGGTGGAACCAAATAATGCAATTCGTTTTTTGTGGATGGCATTGGCCATAGTATGATTCATTTTTTGTTGCAGTAGAAATAAGTCGCCTACGTTCTTGTGCGGTTTTTTAAAGTGGGCAAATTACAGTTTTAATTGTTTGAAAGCGTAACCGGTTAACATATATGCAGGATTGTGTTACTATTAGTTGGATAATTTTAGCATTTGATTGGGGTAAATTGCAGCTCCCTGCCCTTCAAAGAAGGGTTTTTAGCGTATTCGAATTTATAATACTATCCCAATCAGCACAGTCGGGAACCCTTCTTTGGAGGGCAGAGAGGCAGGGGGGGGCGGGGCTTTAACTTGATAAACTGCCTGTAAACTGCATGCGGATACGCTGCTGAAAATTTTCTATGGTCTTAAAAATTTCTTTTAAAGTTAGCTGGTCTATTTTAGATAATTGTTGCGGCATTATATAATTGCTTGGCTCGGCATGGTGCGTTAAAATTTGCTCCGATTGGTTCTTCAATCTTAGCCCCATCAAAAAATAGTAAGATTGTAATAACTCTGTCACTTCTGCTTCTGTAAAAATATTTTTATCTTTTAAAGCCTTTAGCCTTTCGCCAGTGTTGGGTTCAAAAATACGGTTTTTTAAGGCGTACACCCTAACCAGGTCCACAATGGGCGTCATGGCTTTTTTTAAGTCGAACACTTCTTTTTTATCCACTTTAAAAGTGCGGATGTTTTTAAAAAACAAGGTCAATGGCGGCTCGTACTGTAAGGCATTTTTTGCCATAAAATGAAAAAGCCTGTCCATTGGTTCTTTCAACTGGGCGTTTAAAAAAGTTTCCAGTTCCTGTATAATATTTTCGTCCCCATACAAATACCTGCAATCAAAAAAGGTAGAAATCTGCATTACTGTTTCTGGCAAAGTTTCATTCATCCAACTTAAGTAATTATTTTTCCAGTGAGATAAAGAGTGCGTCCACTTAGGGTTTTGCGCCATAAAGCCGCCAGTGCAATAACTAAAGCCAATGGTATTTAGATGATTGGAAACCTGCGAAGCGAATTGTAAAAAATACTCCCGTACTTCTTCCCGGTGCTCGTTGGCCTTGTCTTCGTAAATGATGGCATTGTCCTGGTCGGTTTTTAAAGTTTGCTCTTTACGGCCTTCGCTGCCTAAAACCATGTACACAAATTTTGCTGGCGGCTGCCCCATTTCTTTGGTAACGCTTTCAATAACTTTTATAGCAATGGTATCTGATACGGTGGTAATAACCTGATTAATAATGCCCGCATGCACGCCACGGTCCAGCAGTTGCGATACTATTTGTGGAACAGTTTCCCACTTGCGTTTTAGCTCATCAATTGATAAAGCTTGCTTAACGGACTGGATAAATATTAATGGCGATTGCCCTTGCTCGCTTAGCAATTTGTTACGGCTGATAAAGCCAATGTACTCCCCGTTTTTTTCCACGAGCATATACCTGCTATTGGCGCGAAACATGCTTAGGATAGCTTCGTATACAAAAGCATGTACATTGATGGAAGCAATCGGGTTGTCCATAATGCTGCTGGCCGGGCTTTGGAAACTTGCTTGTTTTGCCACCACATTATCACGTATGGTAATGTCTGTAACAAAGCCAATAATAATGCCTTGTTTATCTTTTACAAACAGGCAGCTTATTTTTTGCTGTTTCATTACAATGGCGGCCTGGTACACCGGCGTATCTGCCCAGCACCAAACTATTTCACGGTATTCAATACTTTCGATGGTGCGTGAATAGAGTTGCTCAGAGGTGATAAAGCTCTTTTCAAAATTGGTAGGGTTTTTATAAAAATGGGCGAACTCTTCGTTGAGCATCCGTTGGCCGAAGCCATCTGTAAAATATTGATAGAAGGCTTCATGCTCTTTGCATAAAGTATGGAAAGCCTTGCGGGGCAAGGTGTACACTACCGTACCTTTTTTAACGATAACAGTGCGTAACGATTTTTTTTGGTTTAGTAATTCAGATATGCCGCCGTAACAATCGCCGCTGTGAAATTTTTCTACCAGCCTTTTATTGTTGCTGCTATCGTAAAAAAAAGTTTCGTACTCTCCTTCTACAATGATGTCGATGCCCTTTAATTTACTTACTTCCTGCCGGTAAATGATGCCCTCTTTTTGATAGTTGATTTCTATCAGCAATGTAGCCGTGGCTTCAACCACATGCGGTGGCAATAGGTTAAAAGGCACTACAGCTTTTAAAAAATCGATACGGTTATCCATAATAACAGGCTATTAAAAATGCACTAAAAAATAGTATTATAAATACAAGCACCCAACCAAAGGTGTTGGTCAATTTTGGTTCTTTTGCAAATAGTATTGGTGGTTGTTCAAACGATGGTATATCATTTCTTTTTACCAGTTCAAAAAAACAATCGGCCGTTGCCGCCGCATCTACCAGCGCATTGTGCTGGCCTAGCAAGGGTTGTTTAAAAAGCAATTGGTACAAATCGCCGAGGCGCAAAAACTTGCTGTGAGGGTTTAGCTGTAAATGTTTTGAAGCTTTCATTATGCAAAAGGTAGGTAAGCTTTCCTGTGGGTTATTGATGCCTTGCCTGAAATAACAAGCCCCAACTACGCGGTAATCTAATTCTATAAAATGCCCTACTATCATTGGCTTATACTGTTCTAAATCTTTTGACAGCAATTGTAGTACCTGGCGGGAAGGTATGCCATTTTGTTGCAAAAACTCGTGGGTAAGCCCATGTATACGCAAAGCAGCAGGAGAAACTTTAAAATCATCATCGCTGATGTAATGATTTTCTTCTTTAACTTTTTGCCCGTCTTTTGTAAATACCAGCCAGGAAACTTGGACTGCGTAGGGCCAATTGCTAGGAGCATTGTAAGGCAGGTGCCATTTTTTGGGCAAGCCAGATGCTTCAGTATCAATAAAAAGTAGATATTCTTTCAACGGCAAACAATGGATTTAAAGGCGGTAAAATTTTTACAAATATATTGATTTGGGTAATAAATTATACCGTTGAAAACATTGTTGATTTTAGAAAAATATATAGTTGTATGCCATTAAATAAGCACCTCACTCTTAGTTTATGAGTGAGGTGCTGTATGAATTTGAGTTTTGTAAATACTAAAAAAAGCCTGTTATGAAGATTGTAAATTTTTACTTAAAAGAGATTTGATTATTTCCAAATGTTCTTCTGTAAGGCCAATATAAGGACTAGTTTGTACTAAATGGTCTTTTAACGAATCAGGGAGCCCATTTAAAGATTTATCATCATCAATTATAATAAATTCTTCATTAGTATTATTTGTGCTAAACCAATTAACAATCTCATCTTTACGGCTAATGCTGTTAATGTTCTCTGGAAGAGATTTTATCTTTTTAATGTTAATCCCTCTATCCTTAAAAATGCTTTTCCATTCTTCAATGCTAAAATTTTGCTTATGAGAAGTTGTAAGCATAACTGTAACATCTTCGGATATTAAATGCTGAAGCGTACTAGTTGCCTTACTACTAAATGCAGGAAACCCATCAGTTAAAAATTCCGGACTTTTCCATCCTTTAGCAGGGACCATAACACCATCTATGTCTAAGAATAATAACATAATAAACAAATTTACTCCTTATTTCAACAATTCAACGATTTTCTGAATTGGTATATTGTTGAATTCTGCATCTTGCTCATTTAGCATATTAATTTTAGCCAATGTATCCCAATCTTCGCCTACAAAAATAACTGATTGCCAAGGGACTATTAGTGTTGCCGATGTGCTGCTCCCTGAAATTCGCTCAAGAGAAAAGTTGGCCAAGAGAGAAGCAACATATCTATGATGCCCGTCACAAATCAAGTTGTTATCAACTTTAATACCGGCAAACTCAATACCGGCAGACATCTTTTTGTATATTCTATTTATAATTGGCACACATAATTTTGAATGCGTTGAGTATAACTCAATTTGATTCTTCTCAATCAATTCCTGAATGATTTGTTTTGTAACTATTTCCATTATTAAGTTTTCGGGAAAGCTAAAATACCGAATTTAAAACTGGATAAAGCGACAACCTAGCTATTGCCGAAAGTTGGCATTGGTACAATACTCTTCCATAAACCAATTGTAAAATCAGTTCCTTATCTTGGATAGTAAATTAAAAAGCGCTTAACTCAACAAATCCTTAATAGCAGTATTCACTTTTTCAAAATTAAATTTTTGCACTACTGCATCCATCATGCCTTGTATCTTATCGTTGCATAAATTACCAATACTCCCTTCGTGCGTATGTGCTGTTGTTGGCGTGTAAGTAAAATTGCCCGCTTCAATATCTTGTCCTACTATTTTGTATGCGTCCCTGAATGGCGTGCCTTGCAGGACTAGTTTATTTACTTCTTCTACGCTAAAAAGAAACTTGTATTTTTCATCTTTCAACAAGTCTTTCTTTACATTGATATTGCTCAGCATTAAGCCAGCCATCTGCAGGCAATTTTGTAAATTTTCAAAGGCTGGGATGATGTGTTCTTTTAGTAATTGTAAGTCTCTTTGGTAACCTGATGGCAGGTTGGTTGTCATCAGCATTATTTCGTTGGGCAATGCCTGTATGCGGTTGCAATGCGAACGGATGAGCTCAAACACATCCGGGTTTTTTTTGTGCGGCATTATGCTGCTGCCGGTTGTTAACTCATCTGGAAAAGTGATGAAGGCAAAATTTTGGTTGAGGTACAAACAGGCGTCCATGCTTAATTTGGAAACCGTTGCCGCTATGTTGCCTATGGCAGATGCAACAATGCGTTCTGTTTTGCCACGCCCCATTTGGGCATAGACTACATTATAATTTAAATTGTCGAAGCCAAGTAATTCGGTAGTCATTGTACGGTTGATGGGAAAGGAAGAACCGTATCCAGCCGCTGACCCCAATGGGTTTTTATTGACCACTTCGTAAGCCGCCTGTAATGTAGTTAAATCATCTACAAGCCCTTCTGCATAGGCACCAAACCAAAGCCCGAAGGATGAAGGCATGGCTAATTGTAAATGGGTATAGCCGGGTAAAAGATCATCTTTATATTTTTCGCTTTGCTCGATGAGCAAGTCAAAAAATGCTTTGGTTGATTGCACCAGTTTTTCAATTTCGCTGCGGAGGTATAATTTAAGATCTACCAAAACCTGGTCGTTACGGCTACGGGCGCTATGGATTTTTTTGCCTACATCGCCCAGCTTTTCTGTCAGCATTAATTCTACTTGCGAATGGATATCTTCAACGCCTTCCTCCAATGTAAAATTACCTTTGGCTATTTGATGGTAAATCTCTTTTAAGGCCGCTTCTAACAACACCAGTTCATCTTTTGTAAGTAAGCCTACTGAAGCAAGCATTTTTGTATGTGCCAGTGAACCCAACACGTCGAAAGGCGCTAAATAAATATCAATTTCTCGGTCGTTTCCAACGGTAAATTTTTCTACTTCTTTAAGCGATGTTTTATCTTTTTGCCAAAGCTTCATTTTTGAGTTATGAGTTATAAGTTATGAGTTATGAGTTGATTGCGGTTGCAATAACATTTACACTCTTTAAATTTCAAGTTAAATACTTCTACAAATTATTAATACTTATCAAACCGAAGCACCAGGGATAGAAACGGAAATCCTTTTTTTTGTCGGCCGCCGCAAAAAAAAGATTGAAGTGAATAGCCCGCCCGGGTGCCATAATAGTTATGAGTTATAAGTTGATTGCGGTTATAAAATTTGCTCTACTAATTTAATGTATGTTTCTATGCCTTCTTCAATTTCTTTAAAGTAGATGAATTCATCTGCGGTGTGGCTTCTTGCGCTATCTCCGGGACCCATTTTTAATGTGGGGAAAGGCATTAATGCTTTATCGGATGTGGTTGGTGAACCGTAGTAGCCTTTGCCCAATTTGATGCCTGCCAATACTAATGGATGGCTTAGCGAAATGGAGGTGGATTTCATCCTTGTGGTGCGTGGCTTGAACTGGCTTTTAAGGTTGGTTTTTAATGCATCCAAAATTTCTTCAAAAGTATATAGCTCATTTACCCTTACATCTACCACAAACTTGCATTGCGCTGGTACTACGTTATGCTGCTTGTTATCAGTATCTATAACGGTTACGGATAGGCGGGATTCTCCTAATAGGCCGCTTACTTTATCAAATTTATAATTCCTTATCCAATTGATATCATCTACTGCTTTATACAAAGCATTTTCGCCTTCGTTACGTGCTGCGTGGCCAGCTTTGCCAATGGCTAGGCAATCAATTACCATCAGCCCTCTTTCGGCTACTGCCATTTCTAATTTTGTTGGTTCGCCTACAATGCCAAAATCAATATTACCAAGATAAGGCAATACTAATTCAATGCCATTTACGCCGCTGATCTCTTCCTCGGCACTGGCTGCAAATACTACATTGTGCGATGTATTTGATTGGTTATAAAAATGCAAAAAAGTAGCCATTAACGAAACCAGGCAACCTCCGGCATCGTTACTGCCAAGGCCGAAAAGCTTTCCATCTTTTTCAACGGGCGTAAACGGATCCAACGTGTAACCCTTGTTGGGCAGCACGGTATCGTGGTGAGAGTTTAAAAGTATAGATGGCTTATTTACATCGTACTGTTTATTTTTTGCGTAGATATTGTTGCCTACCCTTGCAAATGGCACTTCATGCTTTGTAAAAAAAGCGCAGATGATCTCTGCCGTGTCGTTCTCTTCTTTTGAAAAAGAAGGTGTGCTTATCAGTTGCTTTAAAAGGCTTACAGCTTCGTTGTATAATTCGTTTGTTGTCATTTTATTAAAGTTCCTTTGGTATGGATAGTTACGTTTTGTAAAAGGTGTTTCGCATTGCCGATGAGCACTTCTTGTACACCACTTTGTATGGCTGCAAAAGCATTGTCAATTTTTGGCAGGATGCCATCAAACAATTTATTTTCGCTTAGTAGCTGCTGGTATTTTTCTTTGGTAATTAAAGGGATGACAGAATTTTCATCATCCACATTTTCCAGCACACCATTTTTTTCGAAACAATAAACCAGGCGTACAGCATAACTTTTTGATAAAGCAACCGCCAGGGAAGACGCGATCGTATCTGCATTGGTGTTGAGCATTTGGCCGTGGCCATCATGTGTAAGCGGCGCTACAATTAAAGTGAAATTATTTGCTAATAAAATTTCAACATTATTAGTATTGACTTCGTCAATTTTCACATCGCCCACAAAGCCATAATCAACATCTTTTACAGGGCGTTTTGTTGCGGGGATAATGTTTCCATCTGCCCCTGTTAAGCCAATCGCATTACACCCCAAAGATTGGAGCTTGGCAACAATCTTCTTGTTCACCAATCCTCCATACACCATTGTTACCAGGTCAATTGTTGCAGCATCGGTGATCCTTCGTCCGTTAAGGTAATTGGGTTGTATGCCTAACTGCTCCCCTATTTTGGTGGCAATTTTTCCACCACCATGTATCAATATTTTTTTTGCATTGATGGATGCAAAATTGCTAAGGAAGGTATCTGAAGATGCTATGTCATCAATAACATTACCGCCAATTTTTATGATAAAAAGAGATTCCATAGCTACCCCTTTAATATTTCTGAAATAATTGCTTGCGCTGCCCACACCCTGTTGCCTGCTTGTTTTGTAACCAAACTATTTTCGCTGTCTAGTATCTCGTCGCTCAATTCTACATTTCTTCTTACTGGCAGGCAATGCATTACTTTGGCATTATTGGTTAGCTGCAGCTTTTCTTCTGTCAGCATCCAGGCCGGATCGTTACTGTAAATTTTACCGTAATCATTATAGGTGCTCCAGTTTTTTACGTATACAAAATCAGCATCTTTCAAGGCCTCATTTTGGTTGGTTGTTATGATAGCGCCTTTTGTATAGGCTTCGCTTAATTCATAATCTGCAGGATGGGTGATTACAAAATCAGCTTCGCCCCAGGCATTTACCCATTGCGCAAATGAGTTGGCAACGCACTGTGGCAGCGGCTTTACGTGCGGTGCCCAGGTTAGCACAATCTTTGGCTTTCGGGTTCCCTCATCCCATAAAGAATTGCTATGCCAAGATTCTTTAATAGTCAATATATCTGTAAGCGATTGTAAGGGATGTAAAGTGGCACTTTCTAAACTTATAATGGGCACGCCTGCAAATTGTAAAAAGGAGTTCATTACCAGCTCGCTATAATCATCTTCCCTGTTTTTTAAAGATGGAAAAGTGCGGATGCAAAGGATGTCGAAATATTGGCCGAGGATTGGCGCCGCATCTTTTACATGCTCTACCGTATTGCCGCTCATAATGGCGCCTTCTTCAAATTCCAACGCCCATCCTTCTTTATCAACATTAAAAACAATGGCTTCCATACCTAGGTTTTTAGCAGCAACCTGTGTGCTTAAACGAGTACGCAGGCTAGGGTTTAAAAACAATAGCCCTATGCGTTTGTCTGCTCCTAAATTCCTATCGGCAAAGGGATTTCTTTTATAAGCCAATGCTTTTGCTACCAAGGCATTCATATCATCAACATCGTTTACAGAAATAAAATTTTTCAATTTTTTTGATTGGTTTTATATTTATCGATAATTGTATGTAGTTTATCATCCCTCAAAAATCAGGCTCTTTAAATTACAATCTAAAGAATCAGGGCTACTCTATCCCTGCTTCTAATTTAAATGCTTTTAAAAACATATCGGCTTCTTCTTTTGTAATATTTAATGCCGGCAGTAACCTTATTACATTTGGCTTCGCTTCGCCGGTAAATATTTTATGTTTAAATAAAAGATTCTTTTTTACGTCTTTTAATTCATCGGGTAATTCAATGCCAATCATCAATCCCCTGCCACGTACTTCTTTTATTTTGGGTAATTTTTTCAACTCGGTTATCAGGTAGCCGCCGATAGCTGCGGCGTTGTCCATCAGTTTATCTTGCTCCATTACTTCTAACACTGCCAAAGCTGCTGCGCAAGCCAAATGGTTGCCGCCAAATGTAGTGCCCAGCATACCATATACGGGCTTAAATTTTGGGGCGATTGCTATGCCAGCCACCGGAAAACCATTGCCCATGCCTTTTGCCATGGTGTAGATATCTGCATTTACGCTACTATGGTCGTGGCTATAAAATTTGCCGGTACGGCCATGGCCGCATTGTACAGAATCTGCAATATATACAGCATTGTATTGATCACAAAGGCTCCGGATTTTTTGAAGGAAACTATCCGCTGCTACATTGATGCCACCAACGCCTTGGATGCCTTCGATGATGACAGAAGATATTTCATGTTGCGTGAAAGCGTCTTCCAGTGCGGATTCATCATTAAAAGGAAGAAAAATTACATTATTTGTTTGATTGACTGGTGCAACTATATTTGGATTATCGGTTGCTGCTACCGCAAGCGATGTACGGCCGTGAAATGCTTTTTTAAAAGCGATTATTTTTTTTCTGCCATTGTAGAAAGAGGCTAGCTTAAACGCATTTTCATTGGCTTCGGCACCGGAGTTGCATAAAAACAAATGGTAATCTTCTTTGCCGGAAACATGGCCTAACTTTGCAGCTAATTCTACCTGTAAAGGAATTTTTATAGAGTTGGAATAAAAGCCGACTTTATTTAACTGATCCTTTAAGCGTTGCACATAATGCGGGTGCGTATGCCCGATAGAAATAACAGCATGGCCGCCATACAAGTCTAGATATTTTTCTCCTTTATCATCCCACACATAACTGCCTGCGGCTTTTACAATGGTAATGTCATTGAGGGGATATACATCGAATAAATCCATTTGTAGTTATGAGTTATAAGTTATGAGTTATGAGTTTGTCCGAATTCGACGATTACTCATTATTATCTATTATTAAGTAACCAATTATCAAATAACTAAAAGCCTATCGCCTTCAATTTTAAGCCGGTTGTTTCTTCTATCCCAAACATCAGGTTCATGTTTTGTATAGCTTGCCCGCTTGCCCCCTTTACTAAATTATCTATGGCAGAATGTACTACTAATTTGTCGCCTACTTTTTCTAATTGCACCACACATTTATTAGTGTTTACAATTTGTTTTAAAAAGATAGGGTCTTTGCTGATGGTAACAAAAGGATGGCTGGCGTAATACCCTTCGTAAAGTGCAATTGCTTCTTCAATACTTACTGTGCATTTTAATTGAGAGCTTATAAAGATACCTCGTGTAAAATCTCCGCGCCAGGGAACGAAGCTTACATCGATATCGCTTGCTGGTTGCAGTTGTAGCAGCGTTTGCCCTATTTCGCCTAAGTGCTGGTGAGATAAAGTTTTGTAGGCTTGTATATTATTTGCCCTCCAGCTAAAATGAGATGTGGCACTTAAGCCTTGCCCGGCACCTGTGGACCCTGTAATGCCTGTTGTATATACTTCGTTTAATAATCCTGCTTTTGCCAATGGCAATAACCCTAATTGAATGGAAGTGGCAAAGCAACCCGGATTGGCAATATTTTTTGCGGTCCTTATCGCTTCCCGATTAACTTCTGGCAAGCCATAAACAAAGCTCCTTCCATTAAAAGTATGGCTGCCTGCAATCCTGAAATCCTGGCTTAAATCAATAACATTTATATTTTCTGCGATAGTATTTTCTGCTAAAAATTGTTTGGCGTTGCCATGCCCTACGCACAAGAAAAGTACTTCTATGGCATCATTTAATTCGGCGGTAAATTTTAAATGTGTTTCGCCGGTAAGGTCTGCATGAACTTTGCTTACAAGGTTGCCTGCGTTGCTGGTGCTATGCACAAAATTTATTGCTGCTTCGGGATGGTTTAATAAAATCCTTATTAATTCGCCCCCGGTATAGCCTGCGCCGCCAACAATGCCAACCTGTATTTTATTTGCCATCGTTAGCTTCTTTTACTTTGTGATAGATTGAAACCTGGTTGCCAAATATCTTGCTGAAGCCTCTTACATCGTCGCCAGTAAATCCTGTATTCATCTCACCGTATTTACCAAACTTATCGCTCATCAAGTCGTAGCCAGATTCTATGCCGATAACCTGGAAACGATAAGGCAATAATTGTATAGAAACTACGCCGGTAACATTGTGCTGGCTGTTGGTAAAATACGCTTCAATGTCTCTCATTACAGGGTCCATTACCTGCCCTTCGTGCAACCAGTTACCGTAAAATAAAGCCAATTGGTCTTTCCAGTTTAACTGCCATTTTGTAAGCACATGTTTTTCTAAAGCATGGTGCGCTTTGATGATGACCATTGGTGCTGCAGCTTCAAAACCCACCCGGCCCTTTATACCAATGATGGTATCGCCCACATGAATATCACGCCCAATGCCATATGCACCTGCAATAGATTGTAAGTATTGGATAGCTTCTGTGGGGTGATCAAAAGATTTTTCATTTACCCTCAGTAACTCGCCTTTAATAAAACCCAATTCCACTTCTTCACTGCCAGTTTTTGTAACCTGCGTAGGCCAAGCTTCTTCAGGCAAAATACCTTTGCTTTTTAAAGTTTCTACACCACCAACGCTAGTGCCCCATAAGCCTTTATTTATTGAGTAAACAGCCTTGGCAAAATTCATGTCAACGCCTTTTTCTTTCAAGTATGCAATCTCTTGTTCACGGCTTAATTTAAGGTCCCTTATAGGTGTGATGATTTCTACGCCTGGTATTAAAATATGAAAGATCATATCGAAACGCACCTGGTCGTTGCCTGCGCCTGTACTGCCATGCGCTACTGCATCTATGTTCAATGCTTTGGCATGTGCGGCTATGTGCAAGGCCTGGCTTAACCTTTCGGCACTTACGCTTAATGGGTAGGTATTATTTTTAAGGCAATTGCCAAACACTAAATATTTAACAATAGTATCGTAATAATCTTTTACCGCATCAACAGTTGTATGGGTGGTTACGCCAAGCTTGTAAGCGTGCGCTTCTATAGTTGCCAATTCTTCTGCGCTAAAACCACCGGTATTCACAATAACAGAATGTACTTCGTAGCCTTTTTCTATGGTTAAATATTTAACACAATAAGAAGTATCTAAGCCCCCGCTAAAACCAAGCACCACTTTACTTTTTGTGCTTGTTTGGCTTGCTGGCGCAGAAGCAGGATTTTGTATATCAGCACTGGAATTATCCATGGAATTAAAAGATTTTAAAAATTACAAATGAAAATATCTTAATAAAGATTTTGGTATGCTTCCACCATTGCTTTTCTTTTTAATCAATTTTAATAAACGGCTTTGCTTTACATGCATGAAGCGTTCGTATAATTTTGAATGCTGCTTAAAATCAGCCTTTGTTTCTTCAGGCTCAAAATGATCGGCAGGGTCGTACAGCATGGCAGTGCACATGCAATTCTTTCTTTCTTTGCTCATTAAAATATCGTAGTTCACGCAGCTTTTACAGCCTGCCCAAAACTCTTCGTCATCAGTCAATTCAGAGTAAGTAACGGGTTCATATCCTAAGTCGCTATTGATTTTCATTACCGCAAGCCCAGTAGTTAACCCAAATATTTTTGATGCGGGGTACCTTTCTTTAGAAAGGTCGAATATGCGTCGCTTTATTTGTTTGGCAACGCCACTTTTTCTAAAAGCTGGTGCTACAATAAGGCCGCTGTTGGCAACAAACTGGTCATGCCCCCAGGCTTCTATGTAACAAAAGCCAACCCAGGCACCTTCTGTAGTAACTGCAATCACCGCCTTTCCTTCATTCATTTTTCGCTCAATATAATCCGGAGAACGTTTAGCGATGCCTGTTCCTCTTGCCTGTGCAGAAGACTGCATTTCATCTGTGATAGTGGTTGCGTAGTGACTGTCGCTGGCAGAGGCGACCCTAACTATAATGTTATTCGTTTCCAATTGTATAAAATTGAATTGGTATGTAATAATAATTTTGTAAGAACGGGGATTGGGGAGGATTTTTCACTGACAGGGGCATATGTTAAGTGCTCGGCCTATCAGCATCCAGGCCGGCGTCGGGGACTGATTGCTAACACATTGCAAACGGGCGCAAAGGGCTCCGCAATGTAGCTAGCTAAAGTGTTTATATTTAATGTTTTATTTTTCACTTTTTGATTTAGTTAATCAATAGATACAAATGTATAACTTTTTCTAAAAACAAGTAGTTAATATTTGAGAAATTTTAAAGGATAACAATATTACTTATTTCTTCTTTTTAGTCAAGCATCAGTTTTTTTTATAAACGGCGCATTATTATCAGTAAGAATTTCTTTAGCTACAGTAATTAAATGACTACAAGTATTCTGTATGCGTAAGTCATATAAATAATTGTATTTAGCCACTTTTGATAAACAAAATATGTTTTTGGGAGCGTTAAGAATGATAATTGAGGAAGGTAGTAAAGTTTTATTTACTTAAGATATTGTAAAATTAAGTGCCTTAATCAATGCGTGATGAAATTTGTCCAATAAATAATTATTTGCATAAACCAACAAATTATTGTCATAAATAAAGCAAGTAACGAGTTGATCTTAAAATTCCCTCCATATTTCACTCATACACAGCTATCAATACAGTATCTTGGATCTAGCATATTTTTTGCTCATATTGAAGTCGCGATGGGTACAATTTCCTCGTCAGTTTTTTTATAAATGCTTTTTTATTTTCAATTATAATTCAGATGCTTTCGTTTCAGCAATAGCATCGGTAGCAAATAGTTGTAACCGTAATAGCTGCTTCTCTTCAATAGTAAGTTTTTTTACTGCAGAATGATAGCCTGAAAAAACATCTGTAATTTTATTTTTCACGTTTACTGCATAAAATAGCTTGCATTGTAATTATACATTTTTGTTATCTCATATCCTACACCTCTGATAAATGCTCCCTGCTAACAAAAACCTTCAACTCTTCTGCGATTTTTCTATCATTGCTTAGCCTTGGTACTTTATTTT